>JAZRKG010000200.1:0-10634 GCA_045646185.1 Butyrivibrio sp. | reverse complement strand
GTCCTCAGTTGTCTCATATCCGCACTGCCTGCATTTCTTATAACCGGTCGTGAATCCTCTTCCGCCGCTAACCTGAGTCAGATGACTTGGCAGGATCTCCACTTCTTCGCCCCTTGCAATCATCTTACCAATCTCCGGATCAAGCTCGTAAACAGTTCCGCAGCAGCTAGTCTGTACGTAGTAATGCCTGTTCCACTTGAAGGTCGGTATAAAGAAAAGAGACAGCACCGTATATGTCATGAACACGTTGAAACGTCCATATTTTCCACAGATTGCGCAGGTAATCAGCTGATTGAAATCAAAATCCTTCCTGCCATCTGTAATTCCCATAATAAAAAACATAGTTAATCAGTATCCTCCGTCCCCAATCCGTAATAAAGCATCTGATTATACTTGGCATTAGCCTCTTCAGCAGCCTTCTTATTGTGCCAGGTGTCTATATCACTGCAGATTGCCAGCATCTCATCCACAATCAGCTCTGCTGTTCTGGGCTTTACGTTGTAAAGATAAGCCAGCATTCTGTCCATTGCCTTCGGACTTCCAAGTTGTTTTGCAATCTGCTCGCCAAGCTCCCTGGGAAATCCCAGCTGCTTTATTGCCGATGCCAGCTCATCACGCTTTCTTGACCATTCCATCTGATTCTCTGTCATATCTTATCCCTTAAAACGCCCTTACATATCCAATCTCTGTGTATACCATACCATGCCTGTCACGCTCGGATTTCATAAGAGATATCCCGTTGACCTTCATGGAATCACCGCCCTGATACTCTGGCAAAAAGGCTTTCCCCTTAGTGCAGTCTGCTTTTCTTATCAGGGTGACATGCGGCAAGAACTTCTTTCTGTCAAATGGGATTTCCTCATCCAAAAGAGCTGCTCTTAGCCTCTTCACGTAATCCCGTAGGTTCTCATTCTCTTCAAGTTCCGCAAAAAACATATCCCTGAACGGTCTGAATCCACTCAGCTTCACAGAAAATGACCGTAATCAAATCGTAATTTCTATCTGATTGCCCTCGATAGCAACAATGCAACTCTCGTAATATCCATCTCCTGTTGTGCGCGGTCCGCTTACTACTTCGTAGCCATCTGCTTTTAGAAGCTCAGTAAGCTCATCCACCTTTTCTTTGCTTCCTACCGAGAAAGCCACATGAGCATATCCGGTGCGAGTCAACGGCTTATCTGCATCTGTAATCTCAGGTTTTGTCATCAGTTCAAGCCTTGCTCTGTCTTCAAAAGAGATAAAGAAAGACCTGAAGTCTGTATTCTTGTTATGATAACCATCATTTGAAGTGCCGCCTAGATACTTAACAAAGAAACGCCTTGCGGCCTCCAAGTCATTCACATACATAGCGATATGCTCTATCCTCATCAGATTAACACTCCTGAAAAATGATCGATTTCATGCTGGATTATCTGCGCCGTGAAGCCATTATACTTCCCATGCTTCAGCTTAAAGTCCTGATCAAGATAATCGACCTCAATCTCTTTATATCTTGTGCAGGGCCTTACGCCATCCAAAGAAAGACAGCTCTCCTCGGTCTGATACTCTCCGGTCTTCTTGGTAATCACCGGATTTATCATAGGGAAAATGAATGGTCCCATAGCCACTACGATGATCTGTTTCTTCACTCCGATCATGTTCGCCGCCATGCCCACGCACCTGTCCTGATTTGCTCTTAATGTATCAAGAAGATCTTCTACAACCTGCCTGTCAGCTTCTGTTGCAGGCTCTGACTTCTGTTGTAAAAAGAACTGATCTCTAACTATCTGCTTTACCATGATTTAAACCTCAAAATCCAGGCAGCTTCTGATCTTGGTATATGGTCTTACCTTGGAATCAGCCACTGCAACGTGCTCAGGATGAACAGAATAGCCCTTAAGAGCCTCAACGGTCTCAAATGTAGAGTCAAGCATAAGGTCTGCATTGGAAGACTCCAGGCCATTGATATTTACCTTGATATCAACGATTCCTGGAACCTTTCCCTTTAATCCTTCAAGGCCTTCCTTGATTTCCTGCTTTATTGTTACTTTCTCTTCTGCAGAAAGCTCATCTTTAAGTGTCCATAAAATCACATGCTTAACCATTCTCATTTCCTCGCCTTCATCACTTGATAATATCAACCGCTTCACCAATATACATATTGTTCGTTAAAGCATCTCCGCTCAAACATCCAAATGCTGCCTGTTTCCAAAACCATCCTTCTTAAGATCTGAATCAAGCAGATCATAGCTATCCGGTACAATCTTTATAAGATTCATAGGCATTGGAAGCTTCTTCATCGCTTCCACAGGAATCTTCTTGTGCTCCATGATCTTAAGATACTCATCCGTAAATGGCTCAACCATGCTTGCAAGTCCCATCACTTGCAAGCTCTTTAGCTGATGGAATCCGCCATAGGGTTCATAGATAGCAAATGCCACATGCTTGTTGTCCTTAAGCGCCTTAAACTTCAATCCTCCTTCTGAAAAGAGATAGAAGCAGCCGTCCACATAGTTATACTCAATAGGCGTGCATCTTACAAAATCTCCTGATGCAACAGCCAATGCACATGTGTTATGCGCCTTTATAAACTCATCAATCTTATCCTTAAGAGCAGCACTTTCCATGTGGACTGAATCCTTATCCTTTTCTACCCACACTGATGCTGCTTTATCATAATCCATTTCCCACATTCTCTTTTTCCTACCTTGTCAAATATTCAAATACACCCATACTTATAGCCTCTGTAATCAGCGGGACCATTCCAAAGAAATATCCAATAATGGGTTTAACCTTGTAATACTGCAGATAAAAGTACAGGCTCAATACTGCAGCCACTGCAACGATTACCAGGAAAACAATGACTTTATCTATAGACACTCTTTCCCATGCAAAAGCTCTGTTAATCGAGGCCACTTCAAGCATTGACCAGCCTATTATCAAAAATAGCTCCGACGTTACCTGCCTGTGTAAAATGATCCTTGAGCCGTAAAGAAGCACTACATATGTAACAATTCCGGCAACTATTATCACAAGGCCTGAAACCAGTCCTCTTTCAGGTGGTGTTTTGATAATTCCAAGCATATTTAAAACCAAACCTGTCAGTCCAAAGGCCGCAGTGATAAGCAGCAGAATCCCATCAATCCCTGACGCGTGACTATCGCCATGGTTAGGATGAAACGCTATGCCCCACCATATCAGATAAAATACACAGCATATAATCAATAAACCTTGTCCTAACCTTATCTGATCCATACAGATTTCCTCTTTTATTCAACAATTTCCTTTCCATTACCAACTAACCATTCTCTCAATAGCTTCCCTGGTATCATCGCAGAAGTCTTTAAGCTCATCCATTGAGATAACCTCGCATCTTACCAATGACGCCAGATGCATATGGAAATTGGATCTACTGATATCCTGCAAAAGAACTCCAGGATTCTTCTTATCTGCCTTGATTCTCTTTTCAAGCTCCCAGAACTTGTCTGAGGCAAGCCCATCGCCTTTAAGGAACTCTGCATATTCCTCAATCAGCTTTTCCATGTAGTTTTCCTGCCAGTCAGGAAGGTTCTTTCTGAAAAGCTTCCAGTCTTTTTCATTCACGCCCATATCCTTCACCAAATATCCCCATCTCTGCATTCGCAGACATAATCAAAAACCGGGAACCACTGAAACTCGGAATCCCCTTTCAGATACAAGGGATGTCTTGGATTCCCCCATCTGGTTGTAGTTCCAAGGTGGTACCACTCAGCCTCTTTTATAGTATCCTGAATGTCATAAAGTGTGTTGCCAAGGTAATCCCTTGAATCAATGAGATCTCCCCAAGCAGCTCAGACCTTATCAATGAAGTAAGATTTCTGAAGAGCCTCCAGAACCTTGAGATTCTTCTCGATAAGCTTTTTGTCCGCCTTGGCAGGCAGATCGTCGGGGTTCGTTGCCCTTAGCGGGTAAAGATTCGCCATGATCCATCCATCACAGGTAGGATCCTTTTGAACAAACTTTCGCACTCTTTTAATAGTGGGATCCAGATTATTCTCTCCGGCAGAAGCTGTGCTGGGATTCACGCCAAATACGAGCATGTTCCTTCTCCCAGGCTGTCCCAGAAGATATCTTTCCTTCTCATCACCGATATATAGCCATCCGCTTGGGATGTCGTCCTGTCTTTCAAGCCACGCCGGAATATCATCCAGCATTCTTTTATCTATTCTCATTTCCCACCTACCAATATCTATTTCTTCGCTCTTCCTCTTCAATAAGTGCCTCTAGATACAGCTGCTGAAGTTCAGCCTTACTTAAACTGTAAACATATTCCCTCAGCTCTTCATAATGACGCTTGGGTTCCGCCTCTGCAGATAATGTATAAGATTCAGCTGCATCCATCCCATCAGGATCTCTTTATTCTTCAAAAGGTATGGAATCCACTCCTCATTTATACGGATAGAGGTTGATAACTGCTGGAACAATTCAAAATAGTATAATAGGCGTCTTTGCTGGTTAATCTTGTGAGACAGCTCAATCGGCTTGTTCCATTCCTTCTTTTCTATTTGAATCTCATCATAAAAAGGAGACTGAAGCCTGTAAGGAACATTTTTGATCAGTTCTTTTTTATATGCCTGAAGCTTCTTATCATCACTGTTCTCAAGATATGAGATTATTACCTCTCGTTTCTCCGAAGCAGGAAACTGCTTTACAGCTCCTATGTACTTAACTGCCTCTTCCAGGTTATCTGTAACGCCGCATGGTCCGAGATGTAAACGATACTCTGTTACCATATACCAGGCATCTGCAATCATCTCATTTATGAGCTCATCAAAAGAAAACTTTGTGTGCTCAGGCGTCAGTTTCCTTAGGATAGCCTGAAACCAGAAAAACTTATAGCAGTTGCTAGTATCATCAAAAAGCCTGCTCAGATATCCAATATTCAATTCATCAGAATATGGTAGTTGAATCACCTTTTACGCCATCCTTTTCTTGATCTCATCTATCAGAGTACGCATAGTTTGTCACCTCATCATTTCATTTTCTTACGTATTTTCCTGTTTTTATTCTTTCATCCTTTGGTTTCTCAGCTTCTGCCGGGATAGACCAATAAGCTCCCATTTTAAAAGCACCAGGAATTCTTCCTTCTGCACACAATACTCTAATTCTCCGTTGCTTTATTCCCCATTTCTCAGAAACCTGACTAATTGATAAGTATTCCATCTTTTTCCTTCCATAGTGAAACGTTAGCACTCCACTTCAATTGTATTCCCAAGTCGGCACAAAATCAAACGCCTAATCACTATAAAAGTATTAAAAAAAATAACTCCCGCGCACACGTTTCCTTCTTTTCATCGTAATTCGCCATCTCTGCAACAGATCTCATAATATTCACATGTAACACAGAAGTGCCTGCAGAACTTGTTATGTCCCATAAGGCACTTCTTTACCCAATACAGTAGTCTCTTCATAAACCCTTTCTCCTAAGTCTCAAAAGATAATCATCAGAAGCACTGCAAAAGCTATGATCAAGAACATTGTGAACTTCACTGCAAAGAGTGCAATCTTCACAATGGCCACATCAAACTTATCTACTGGTCTGCAGTTTCTTCCAAATAACAAAATGAATTCTGATGCTTTCATAACTATCCTTTCCGGGCTTACCATCCCATATCGTCCATATCATCTTCAAAGTCCAGCCAGGCATCCAGGCGATCATCTTCTCTATCGCGCTTTACCTCCTTCTGTCTGCGGTCAAAGTCCTTGCGCTCTTTCTTGCTCATGCCTCCTACAAGGCTCTTGTACTCTTTATCTGTAAGTCTTACATCTTTGTCTTTCTTTCCAAAAAACATATACTCACCATCCTTTCCTGTGACATTCCCATCCCCCATTCTTATTATGCGCACACAACATATCCCATAAAAAGGACAATAAAAAAACAGGGCAACCATGCGGTTTTCAAACCACACAGCTGCCCCATCACATCAGATAGCCCTATCCTTACTTGGACCGATTATCCTAATTTCGTTCTTGTACCTATCGCCAACGTTCTCCTTGTTGGAGTCATAGTGGTAAACACTATCCGTGAGCTTATCTTCCGGAGCTACCTGTGTAGCATTGACTTCTCTTACCATCTGCTCTAAGGCAGCTCTGTCGAACTGGCCATTGTCCTTCACAAGCAAAATCTCATGAATAGATGACGGTAAAATATAGAAGTCTCCGCCTGCTCTTTCAGCTGCCTGATCCATGAAGTTCTGATAAGCAAGAACTCCGGCTCCGTGTAATAAGCTTATTATGTCCCCACGGGATATTGAAAATCAGCAATTCAGAATTTACCCCAGCTTGAGGTAAATTTGCTACCTCTTCAGAATCTACCCCAAGTTGGGGTAAATTTCCGGCATTTGGATATAATTCGTAGAACCACCTCATATAATGAAGATTCGTAACAGAAAAAGACTTAACATCTGGAAGCTCAGATTGGAGATCGCTACTAATTCTTTTGTAAAACCCTGAGCCATAATTATTCCTTCCATCTTTTTCAAATATATCTTTGCCAAGGCTCCAGTAAAATCTTAGCATTTCTACGTTAACCTTGGTTGCTGCTTTTATCTGACTTTGCTTAAATCTCTGGGCTATGTCTGATATCCAATCCAAATAATCTTTATCAACTTTTATCATCTTACTCATGGATGTACTCAATCTCCTTCATGTTCAATAAATAAATTATACAGTCCATACATGCATTTGTCATTGTACCCATGGTTGTTATTCATCCAGAAGTTCCTCTGTCAGCTTTGTAACCGCAAAACACTCATGCACCTTCATCCGGTTCAGTTCCTTAATTTTACGTGCATATTAGTGGCTTTAATTCCATATTTTTCAATCAACTCACCTAATGTCACTTCTTTACGCCTCCATAACAAGGTATGCTATCTTTTCCAAAAATTCTACAATACTTTCATTTACTAAAGCTGGCTGATCATCATTTGAATTATGCCCGGCATTTGGTATCCATGTTATAGGCACATTTATGTCTTTAGACCAAGCCTTATTATATTGCTTTACTTTTCCTGTTTTATCCTGCTCTCCCACAATTAGTAATATGGGGCAATCAATTTTTAAATCGCAATTATCTTCTAAAAAACCGGCATAGCCAATAGCCATTAAATGACATAGTTCACTCTTACTATACCCTTCAAGCATATTAGACATATTTCGAAAAGCATCATCACTTGATGTGTTCTGCTTTGCAATAGCTTTTCTTAATGATTTATCTGGATAAAGCTTTGACATCCATTCTATTTGATGCAACCACCAAATATCTGATTTTGAATAGTATTTTTCGCCAAAAGGCGTACTATCAATAGATACAAAAGCCTGCACCATTTCAGGAAATCGCTTTATTACTGATTGTGCTATATATCCACCTAGCGATTGTCCGATGAAAACAGCCTTTTGTATTCCGTTTTCTACCAATATCTCTTTTATAGCTACGGCCGCTTTCTCATACGTAAAGCCACTATAAGGTCTGGAACTTCCATGAGCTGGCGCGTCCCAAGCTATAACATTATATTTCTGCTGAAAAAATTTCATTTGTTTTTCGAAGAGATTATGATTAGCAGTAAGCCCGTGCAGAAATAATAATGTCATTCTACTATCATCAATACTCTCCGAAATCCAATAATGAATATTTCCTGATTCCGTTGCTAACACTTTTTCCATTACTTAAGCCTCATCGAACATCTTCCAAGTCCAAAACTTCTATCCCATTCTCCACCAGCAGTTGTGCAAACACACCTCTTCCTTCAATCAGCTTTCCTGAGAAGCTGCCATCATAAACCTGCTTCGCTCCGCAGGATGGACTTCTCGATTGAAGAATCACCATTTCCACTTTCTCTTCAAGAGCTTTCTTAAGACACAGCTCCGCTCCGGATCTAAATTCTTTATCCTTACTCTCACCGTTCTTATTAGTAACAACTCCATTTACGATTTCGCATGGAATCCTTGGTGTAGGAAGTCCACCGGCAATCTCTGGGCATACCGGAATCACTTCATACCCTTTGATGTACTCAGTAACTTTCTCACTATAGTTGTTACCACCGTTGTACTTACAGTTCTGCCCTAAGAGGCAGGCGCTCACCATGATCTTCATGCTATCTTAATTCCATCTCATCATTCATTTTTACAAAGCCATACTTCTCATAAAGGGGTCTTCCCATGTCAGTAGCCTCCAGCGATATAGCTGTAATACCTCTGTTCTTAGCATCCTGTACAAGAAGATCTAACGTCTTATATGCTATCCCCTGTCTGCGATAGCCAGGAGCAGTATACATATTCATAACGTAAGCTTTTTCTCCACTTGGATTGTGATATGTAGGCATTATCCTGTAATAACTCACTCCGCCAGCACCTATAATTTTATCCTCATCAAACACCAGATATGCTGTATGCGTGCCATCTGTCAGTGCCTTAGTATAATAATCTCTTGATTGCTGCTCTACTTCTGACATATCAACGCTTGCATCAAGCCCGTTTGCTGCCCTCAAAACTTCTATTCTTGTGGTGACAAGTATATCCAGATCTTCTATTGTTGCCTTTCTGAAATTCATTTATTTACCCGCCTCAGAATTGATCTCATCAACTATATTTGCTGGTTTTATAGTCATCTCGACCCATGCCGGAACAAATCCACTCTTCACTGCATTTCTCGCCGACCTGATATTAGACCATGCAGAACAGTAGAATGGCACTTTCCCTCTTCCAAGTATTTCTTTTGCCAACCTGCTTGTAAGAGCGGATGCTATCCCCTTTTGCCTGTACTCAGGAAGAACATCTACCCCTATCTGCCACATGTCATCACAATCAGCTGAACATGCAGCAAACCCTATCAGCTTATCCTTGTCATAAGCTCCAACTCCCAGAATATCCAGATTTTTACGATCACTGCATAACGCATTACTCCACTCAGGTAGATATAAGTCCTTAAAGTCATCCTGTTCAAGTATTCTTGTTTCATATAAGCATTGTTTATTGGGAATCCTCTCCACATCAGGAAGATAGTACTCCGCCATAAAACATATCTTGTACCCACGCTCTGCTAGACGTTCCTCAAGCCAGTGCATATTCGGAGCCTCAAAAAGATGGTAGAACTCATATTTTTCTATGTATTCAGAAACCAGATCTTCCACTTCGCCCATTGTGGCAGCTACAACATTATTACCATAAGAAACAAAGTTACAGGTGATTGGTTCTTTATAATACCTGCGTGCCTTTTCTCCTAAGCAAAACTTACATATTATATTTTTCTCAGATAAAAAATCCTCCGCTTTACATCCTATATCTTCAGCGGATTGTCTTATTGCGATTTCTTTAATCTCTTTATTTGTCAGTATTTTCATATCGAATAAATCCTCTCTATTACCGGAGATTTATCAGGTGTTTTTCTTATCGTCATATGTCCATCCATGTTCGCCATGATATATCATTAGCTTGGTCATTCCACCATCTATGCAGATGTTCTCGCCAGTAATAAAAAGAAACTGTGCTCAGATCCAAGTCTGCTGTATCTATATTCTCTCTATTATCTGCAAAGCCACCAACAACTTGTCGAGATTATGATTTGCATCAGAAAGTTCATCTATTGTGTAGTCACCCTCTACAAGGACATCTCCGGCAGCCAGAAAATCATATAACTCAAATCCATAAAAATCACATACAGCCTGCACTCCGGCAACTTCCATTTCTACCGCTATACATCCCTCACTCTTTCTTTTGTTTACGAGATTTACAGTTTCTCTTAACATCGAGTCTGTCGTCCATATTCTTCCCTGAACATATGGAACTTTTATTTCTGAAAAAATCTCTGCAAGCTTATCTGAGTTCTTAATGTTTATGTAGTCCTGAGCTTCTGCAAAGTAGTAGGAAAGGCCTTCTCCGCGATAGGCCTGTGTAGGCACAATAAACTTTCCCGTGGTTTTATCAGCATCCAAACTCCCACATGATCCGAACATTACAAATCTGGTAGCTCCGGTAATGTGATTAACTTCAGCCACTGTGCCTCCAGCCAGCGCTGAACCAATCATTGAGAGATAAAAAGCTACTGTCTCCCCTTTATGCTCAAATGTCCAAACCGGGATACTTCCATTACATGCCACAATCTCTGCTACTTGCGTACATTCATACTGCTGCAGCATATGTTCATATATAATCTTAGAAAAGAGCACAATACACTTATCCACGAGATGTTTCTTGGGACCATAAAACGCCTCAAGGGTAACTATCGGTTCGCTGGCTATATCATAAAAATCGGTTATCATATTCCAAGACCTCCTCCACTAACTTCTTACAGTTTCATCAGGTATCTGTTTCCATCATCTTAATTGCATCTTCAACAGAAATGCAGCTTGCAAATCTTTCCGGCCACATCATCTCGTTGTAATACTTATAGGTAGTTTCACTATCCATGTAATCATTGTCAAAAGTAGAATTGGTGCCTTTCGGAATTATTACCCTATATCCCCTTTCAAAAGCCGATTTCACAGAGGCATCAATGCAAAAATTTGTCTGCAATCCGACTATCATCAAATCTTTTTCTCCGGATCCACTGAGATAATCTGCAAGATCATTATTACCAAAGCAGCTGTTTATCGTCTTTATGAAAATCTTCTCATTTTCCT
>JAZRKG010000199.1:0-33726 GCA_045646185.1 Butyrivibrio sp. | reverse complement strand
ATACGTCTTGCCATGATAAGCCCGATGTCACCTGAACCAAGGATAACGACTTTTTTACCAACCATATGGCCTTCAATATTCATAAGTCTCTGAGCTGTACCTGCCGTATAGATTCCAGCTGGTCTGTATCCAGGAATGTTGAGAGCTCCACGAGGTCTTTCTCTGCATCCCATGGCAAGAATAATGGATTTTGCCTTGATGGTTGTAAGTCCATCTTCTTTGTTGATAAAGGTAACTTCCTTATCCTTATTGATATCGATTACCATTGTATTTAACTTGTAAGGAATTTTTTCTTCCATAATCTGTGCTATAAATCTTCCGGCATATTCAGGTCCTGTAAGCTCTTCCTTGAAGGTATGAAGCCCAAAGCCGTTATGGATGCACTGGTTCAGAATTCCACCAAGAATATTATCTCTTTCAAGAATCAGAATGTTTTCTACTCCGTTCTTTTTTGCTGAAAGTGCTGCTGCAAGTCCAGCAGGTCCTCCACCGATTACTACAACATCTATTGTTTCCATGCTATCTCCTATCTGCATGCTTAATGCATTTAATTAGTTTTAATGAATCTGTTTGTATGTAAAAAATTATTTATCTCCAACGATAAGCTCTGAACCAGGTCTGTTCTTACAAACTTCTGTTACGTCAATTCCAAGCTCTCTTGCAAGAATCTCAACTGTTCTTGGTGTACAGAAGCCTGCCTGACATCTTCCCATTCCTGCTCTGGTTCTTCTTTTAACACCGTCCATGGATTTTGCTCCAAGTGTTCTATGTATTGCATTAAGGATCTCGCCTTCGCTTACACCTTCACATCTGCAGATAATTGTTCCGTAAGCAGGATTTTCTTTGATAAGCTTTGCTCTTTCTTCAAAAGAAAGGCTTGCTACCTTTGGAATTCCTACTCTCTTTCCATTAAAGTTCTTCTTTTCCTCAGCCCCTGCTTTTGCTGCAACCTCTTTTGCCAAAAATACTCCAATTGCAGGTGCGCTTGAAAGGCCAGGAGATTCAATTCCTGCTGCGTCAAAAAAGCCTTCGGCATCTGCACACTCTCCGATTACAAAATCATCACCAGCTTCATGAGCACGAAGGCCAGAGAATGATGTAATAGTCTGTCTGAATGGTACATTCTTCACTGATTTATTGGCCTTTGCTGATACATCAGCAAGCTCTTCTGCTGTAGTAGCAGTCATCTCTTTGTCATCTACATCAACTGCTGTTGGACCTGTAAGAAGGTTGCCATGAACAGTAGGTGTTACGAGAATTCCCTTACCATACTTTCCTGGCAGCTGGAAAATAGTATGTGATACAAAATTTCCAACCTCTCTGTCCATAAGCAGGTAATCACCCTTTCTAGGTGTAATGTGGAGTTTTTTCTCACTTACCATATTATGAAGTTCATCAGCATATACGCCTGCTGCATTTACTACATATTTTGTTGTAATCTCGCCTTTATTAGTTACAAGCTTATAGCCACCATCTATTTTTTCAATCTTCTCTACCTGAGTGTTGAACTGGAAGGAAACGCCGTTATCTGCTGCGTTCTCTGCCATGGCTAGAGTAAGCCCAAACGGACAGACAATTCCACCTGTTGGAGCAATAAGAGCAGCTACAACTTCATCTGATACATTTGGCTCAAGCTCTCTTACCTTGTCTCCACTTATAATCTCAAGGCCCTTAACACCGTTTGCCACGCCTCTGTTAAGGAGCTCCTGAAGTGCAGGCATATCGCTTTCATCAAAACATAGAACAACTGAACCATTCTTGATAAATTCAAAGTCAAGGTCCTTTGAAAGCTGCTCCATCATTTCATTGCCTTCTACGTTAAATTTTGCCTTTAAAGTACCTGGTACTGCATCAAATCCGGCATGTACTATTGCACTGTTTGCCTTGGAGGTACCGGAACATACATCCTCTTCTTTTTCGAGTAGTAAAACTTCCAGATCATACCTTGAAAGTTCTCTGGCAATGCTGCTTCCTACTACGCCACCGCCAATAATTACCACGTCTTTGTCCATTTTCATTTTCCTTCTCCTATCCTGTTAATTAAACCTTCAAATGCGTTCATTATTTATGAATTAGTTTTTTGCCCCTTATGTGCAACAAAAAAAGAGAGTAAAAGAACGCACAAAAAAATGTGCTGACTTCCTTACTCTCTTCATCTCTTAGGTTAATCAGTATTTATATTAAGATAATAGCACTTCAGTCCACTATTTTCAACCCAAATATCTAATTACATAAAACGGCCTTCACTGCTTCGTGTCTTAATAGTCATCTTGTCATAAGAATGTCCATAATTTGCTCTTGGCTGTCCGCTACGCTCGCGTTTTTTCTTTGGCTGGCCTTCTGCTTTATCTGTTCCGTAAAATCTACCTGCTGTATGCTCTTTTCTAACAGAATAATTGTGCTTTTTATCAGATTTCTCTTCTGACTTTGAGCCCTTCTTGCCAAAGCCTAAGTCAAACTTAGAACCAAATTTCTTTCCGCGATTATCACGGCCACCTCTGGAATCACGTCCCTTATAGCCATCACGTGAGCCTCTTGCAAATCTACCTTTGCTATCCTTGAAAGAGCCTTTACCAGAATTTCTGCCATTGCCACGAGGCTTTTTGTTGAAGTACTCATCTTCAAAACCAAGGTCCTGAAGATCCTTACCCATCTTGAGCTTCATAAAGCCTGCAGCAAGCTGCTCTGCTGTATATTCGCCCTCTTCAATCTTCTGATTTACAAATTCAAGAACTGATGCAATATCATCATTTTCGATAATATCAATTACTTCAGCAAATACCTTCTGAGACTTAGCTCTTGTAATATCCTTAGCTGAAGGAATCTTGCGCTCTTCAATCTTGGTATGGCAGATTTTCTCGATTTCGCGAAGCTTGTACATCTCTCTGCCTGTTACGAGAGTATAAGAGCTTCCACTTCTACCTGCTCTACCAGTTCTTCCAATACGGTGAACGTAGTATTCAATATCCTCTGGAATATCAAAGTTAAATACTGCCTCAACGCCACTTACATCAATACCTCTTGCAGCAACGTCTGTAGCAATAAGAATGCTTACTCGTCCATTTCTGAATAAGTTCATTACTGTATCACGCTGATTCTGAGAAAGATCACCATGAAGACCTTCTGCAAGGTATCCCTGGTCCTTTAGGCTGTTAGCCAGCTGATCTACCATTCTCTTTGTGTTACAGAAAATAAGACTGCGGTTTGGATGATAATAATCCATAAGTCTTACAAGTACCTGCTCTTTAGCTGTGTGAGGTACTCTGTAGTATGCCTGCTCTATAGTAGAGGTTGTAATCTCCTTTGGAGTCATGCGAATGTACTCAGCATCAGACTTCTGATACTGTCTTGTAATCTCCATGATAGGCTTTGGCATAGTAGCTGAAAACAGTGCTGTCTGATGCTCTTCCGGCATATTCTGAAGTACTGTTTCAATATCTTCTCTAAAGCCCATATCAAGCATTTCATCAGCTTCATCAAGAACAAGAACCTTTACGTCCTTAAGCTTCATTGTATGTCTTCTGATATGGTCAAGTACTCTTCCAGGTGTACCTACTACAATCTGAACACCTGCTGAAAGAGCTCTGATCTGTCTGGAAATATCCTGTCCTCCATATACAGAGAGGACCTTTACTCCAAACATGTATTTTGCAAAATCTCTAATATCATCAGCTGCCTGCATTGCAAGCTCTCTAGTAGGACAGAGAACAACTGCCTGCAAGTGCTTATTTGATGGATCAACCTGCTGCAGAAGTGGAATACCAAATGCTGCTGTCTTACCTGTTCCTGTCTGCGCCTGTCCAATAAGATCCTTTCCAGCCATCATTACTGGAATGGCTGCCTCCTGAATTGGAGACATATATACAAAGCCTTTTTCACTAACGGCACGAATGATTCTCTCATCAATGCCTGACTCATCATATCTTTTTCTTGTTTCTGTCTCTTCTTCTGTGTTTGTCTCGTTCTCCTCCAGACTATCCTCAAGGCCTTCTGCCATGATTCTGTCCATTCTCTCTTCTAAGTCTTTTGTAAACTCTAAACTCATTTTCTTTCCTAATTTCTTTTAATACTGGTTATAGCAAAACACGCATACTATGGATGGCGCTTCTGACTGCCTGTTCCCTCACCTCGGCTCTTGTGCCTTCAAAGACGTGTTTAACTACGATTTTTTTTCCCTTTACATAAATACCAATATACACAAGCCCTACTGGCTTATCTGCGCTCCCGCCTCCGGGACCTGCTATACCTGTGACAGATATCGCTGCATCTGCCTTCGCAGCCTTAGCTGCACCTTCTGCCATCTCACTGGCAACTCTCTCGCTGACTGCTGTATCATTTAATAAAGCTTCCTCTGATACACCCAGCATCTCATGCTTGGCCTCATCACAATATGTAACAAAGCCTCTTTTAAATACATCTGAAGAACCTGGAACATCTGTTATTGCCGCAGCAATAAGTCCTCCCGTACAGGATTCTGCAGTTGTAATTGTCATTCCCTCTTTTTTTAAAGTTTCAACGAGCTCAATGCACTCAGTTACCATTACATGTCACCACTCATAACGTCTTTATTTTTAATGATATAATCGCACAATGAAATAATTGTCAGTGCAAGAGCAATCCACATGATCACCTGTGCTAAAATAGTTAACCATGCTGCATCTACTGCTAAATCCAGAATCATAAGAATGACCATGATCATCTGGAATGTTGTCTTAAACTTACCCCAATAGCTGGCTGCAATGACTCTGCCATTGTCAGCAGCAATAAGTCTAAAACCACTAATTGTGAACTCTCTGGCTATTATAATAACCACTATCCAGGATGGGATAGAACCAAGTTCAATGAGGCAGATCATCGCACTGCATACCAGCAGCTTGTCTGCCAATGGATCCATGAATTTACCAAAGTCAGTAATTAAATTGTACTTTCTCGCAATCTTTCCATCTGCCATATCAGTCAGACTGGCTACAATAAATATTCCCAAAGCAATGTAGTAGTCATAGGCAGTAATATTTCCTAAAAGAAAAATCACAAAAAACGGAATCAAAAATACTCTAAAGAGGGTAAGCTTATTCGGCAGATTCATCGCACAATTCTCCTATCAAATCATATTCATTTGAACCCGTAATCCTTACAGTAACAAAGTCCCCTGTAATGAGTTCTCTGTTAACTCCATTTATAAACAGATATCCGTCGATATCAGGAGCATCTTTATAAGTTCTTCCTACATAAGTAAGTGAATCTATATCTGAATCAGTAATTCGACCTTCAATTACAGCCTTTACTGTTCTTCCAACCATTGCCTCTGCAGCTTCAAATGCAATCTGCTGCTGAAGCTTCATGATCTTGGTCCTGCGAGTCTTCTTGATGCGCTCTGGAACCTGATCTGGCATCTTTGCTGCCCTTGTATCTTCTTCCATAGAATAAGTAAAGGCTCCAAGTCTGTCGAACCTCATCTTTTCTACAAATTCCATAGTCTCTCTATGGTCTGCAGCTGTTTCTCCAGGAAATCCTGTAATCAGTGTTGTTCTGATACAGATATCAGGTATATTCTCGCGAAGTCTTCTAACTATATCTTCAATTTCAGCACGGTTTGTTCTTCTGCCCATCCTGCGGAGTACGGCATCAGCACCACTCTGTACCGGCATATCAATATAATGACAAATTTTAGGCTCATCACGCATGACTTCAATAAGCTCATATGTGATCTCTTCTGGATAACAATACATAAGTCTTATCCATTTAAGTCCATCAATTCTGCATAGCTTTCTAAGAAGCTCCGGAAGCTTCTTTTCACCATACAGGTCAGTACCGTATAGTGTTGTCTCCTGAGCGATAAGTATAAGCTCAGATACTCCCTGCATAGCCAGCTCAGTAGCTTCTGCAATAAGGTCTTCCATAGGTACGCTTCTGTATCTGCCTCTTACCTTTGGAATAACGCAATACGCACAATTCTTGTCACAGCCTTCGGCAATTCTCAGATAGTTGAACATGCCTCCTGTGGTCTGAATTCTACGCCTGTTACCAACAGCCTCTCTGTCAATGCTTTCAAGGAACTTTCCACCACTATTATTTGCAGCTGCAGCATCTACGGCATCGATGATCTTTTCAAGAGCTGTAGTACCAACAATCTCATCGACTTCAGGTATTTCCTTTAATATCTCATCCTTATATCTTTGAGCCAGGCAGCCGGTTACAACAAGTACCTTTAGCTGTCCTGCATTTTTTAACTCTGCAAATTCCAGAATAGTATTGACACTTTCTTCCTTTGCATCAGAGATAAAGCAGCAGGTATTAATCACTGCTGCTTCTGCTTCTGTCTCATCATCTACAAATTCATGACCGTGCATACCAAGCATTCCAAGCATAATCTCGGAATCAACACGGTTCTTATCGCATCCAAGCGATACAAATAAAATCTTCATTAAAATTATTCCTGAACTTCTTCTGCTTCTGTAGCAATCTCCTGTGCCTTAGCATTTTCTGCTTCAAGCTCAGCCTTGAGTGCTTCCTTTTCCTCATCTGTAAGGATTTTGATCTGACCCTGGTTAAGCTCATCAACAGCAATGCTGAGTGGCTTCTCCTTGGCCTTTACTCTTACTAGTGGCTCATCTCCGGCAATAAGCTGTCTTGCGCGTCTTGATGTAGCCATAACGATTGAATATCTTGAGCTGATTACAGGCTCTTCGCCTTCCTCAACGCCTTTATTAACTACTTTCATCAAATCAACATAAGATGGATGTATCATAGTATTACTCCCTTCGTTAATTACATTATCTGTAAAAAAATTGCATTACAACCTTTTAACAATACCAAAATTACTTGTAAACTTCAAGCTGAGATTTTATTGAAGCAACAAAATCATCATTTCTGCTAACCTCATCATGAGCTGCATTAATTATATCATGTGTAAGCTCCACACACTTATCCAGACTGTCATTTACCAGTAAAAAATTGTACTTATTTATGTACTGTGTTTCTTCATAAGCACGTGCGAGGCGCTGCTTAATAACTTCCTCTGTCTCTGTTCCACGTCCTCTAAGTCTCTTTTCAAGCTCAGCCGCTGTTGGAGGAGTTACAAATAAAAGTAATGCTTCCGGATATTTTTCCTTGACCTGCAGAGCTCCCTGCATCTCAATCTCAAGAATAACATCCTTGCCCTGCGCAAGCTTATCTTCAACAAACTTTCTTGGAGTGCCATAGTAATGCTTGCAATAGCCGGCATGCTCCATTAGTCCATCGTTCTGAATAAGATTTTCAAATTCTTCATCTGTTACAAAAAAATATTCTCTTCCATTTTCCTCATAGGCTCTTGGATCCCTTGTTGTCATGGAAATGGATAATTCATACTCAGGATATCTATTGATAAGTTCCTTAACAATTGTGCCCTTGCCTGCACCAGAAAATCCTGAAATAACTGCTAACACACCTTTTTTACTCATCTTCTAAATCGCTTTCTGTTTGCATCCTACCTGAAATAGTCTCCGGAAGAAGCGCAGACATAACAATCATACCGTTTTCCATAATAAGGACAGCCTTTGTCTTGCGGCCCTGCGTGGCATCAATAGCTACTCCATCTTCCTTGGCCTTTTGAACCATACGCTTAATAGGCGCAGCATCTGGGCTGACGATACTTATAAGCTTGTCTGCATTTACTATATTCCCGAATCCAATATGTATGAGTTTACTCACATTATCTCCATTTCGCAAGCATATTTTAAAAAAGGTTTATTCAAGATTCTGAATCTGCTCACGAATCTTTTCTATAGAAGTTTTTAAATTGATTCCTCTGTCTGAAATCTCAAGATCAGTAGACTTTGACAAAATAGTATTAGCTTCTCTGTTCATTTCCTGAGCTAAAAAGTCAAGCTTACGACCTATACCGTCCTTGTCATCACCCTTTTCGATTGTCTGCCTTGTGGCCTGTACATGACTGCGAAGTCTGACAAGCTCTTCATCCACGCAAATCTTATCCGCATATAAGGTAACTTCCATAAGAAGTCTTCCTTCATCAACCTGCTTGTCCTCCAGCAGATCCTTTACTTTATCATGAAGCTTTGCCTTATATTCTTCGATGATCTTTGGAGAACGCTCTGTAATAAACTCAACATCACCAAGCATCTCCTGTAATTTTGCAAGAAGATCAGCCTGTAAAAACTCACCTTCACGAGCTCTTGCAGCTGCAAACTGCTCTCCCGCATTATTAAGTGCTTTACTCAATATGCTCCAGATTTCATCCTCATCAAGCTCCTCTTCTTCCATGGTGAATACCTCAGGGAATTTTGAAAGAGATGAGATTCTGATATCATTGTCCAGATTAAAATCTACAGCCATCTGCTGAAGATATCCCATATATTCTTCTGCGATAGCTTTGTTATACATTATCTTTTTATCTGATTCAGAAAAGTCTTCATAAGAAATAAAAACATCGACTTTTCCTCTCTTCATATACTTTTTAAGTTCGTTTCTGATATTTGCCTCGAATGCGTTGAATTTCTTTGGCATTTTAATGTTCAAATCAAGATATCGATTATTAACTGATTTTAATTCAACGGTAACCTTTTTCTGACCCTCTGCTATTTCACTTCTGCCAAAGCCAGTCATACTGCTGACCATACTACTAGACCTCCATATTAAAGAATTATCTTAATGAATTTTTAGACCCTATTATTAACATTATAAATTAGCAGGTCTTTGTTTTCAATACTGTTGTATTGGTAGTATGGAGGTATGCTAAGAGCCGTCCTGCAAAGCAAGACGGCTCTCATGCAACTTTATAGGGTTACGAAAAAGGGTTTCGATAATTGCGTTAAATCATAAGCATGACTTGTATGCTGCTTCAGCACCTTCGCTGCGAATCATCTTGAGGTTAGCTACAACTGCATCTGTAAGACCATCAATCTTGTTAAGATCCTGATCCCACATCTTCTCGTTGCCAAGAACAGCCTTTACAAGCTCTTCCTCTGAATCATCCTTGTGAGCAAAGAAGAATTCAAGAGCCCATCTGTCATCGTTACATACATATGTGTTTCCAGCAGGTCTCTTACATACAAGGCCATTGTCATTAAGCTCCTGAACATCATTTGAATAGAAAGCAATGTATGCTGCCAGTGACATTGTAAGGCAAACAGGAAGCTTCTTGTTAATCTCGATATATTTAAGGAATGAAGGCATATTTCTAGCTTTCCACTTACTTGTAGAGTTAAGAGATATGCTCATAAGTTCGTGATTTACGAATGGGTTGTTGAAACGATCCTTAACTGCAGCAGCAAATGCCATAAGATCATCCTTATCAAGATCAAGTGTAGGAATAACCTCATCATAAAGCATCTTGTTCATGAAGCCTGCAATGTTGTCATTCTGCATGCAGTCGCGAACGATATCCTGTCCTGCAAGATATGCTCCAAGTACAAAGCCTGTGTGTGCTCCGTTAAGGATACGAACCTTACGGTGCTTGTATGGCATAACATCTGGAACTACAAGTACGTTTACGCCAGCCTTCTTAAATGGAAGTCTGTCCTCAAGACCGTCTGGTCCTTCGATAACCCAAACACCAAAGATCTCACCTACATCGATAAGATTGTCGTGGTATTTGTTTTCCTGCTCTAATCTCTCAACCTCAGCGTTGTCACGGATTCTACCAGGAACGATTCTATCTACAAGAGTTGAGCAGAAAATGTTCTCCTCATTTACCCAAGTCTTAAATCCATCTTCAAGCTTCCACTGATCGATGTACTGGTTTACGCACTTTAAGAGCTCCTTACCATTGTTATCAATAAGCTCGCAGGAAAGAACTACGATTCCCTTCTTGCCTGCCTTAAATCTTCTGTAAAGAACCTGTGTAAGCTTTCCAGGGAAGCTGCTTGCCGGCTTATCCTCAAAATTACATGCAGGATCATATGTAATACCAGCCTCTGTAGTATTTGAAGCAACAATTTCAAGGTCATCGCTTTCTGCAATAGCCATCATCTTGTTGTAATCAGCGTCATCATATGGGTTAAGGCAGCATGCACATGAAGAAATAACTCTCTTGGCATCAACCTTCTGTCCATTCTCGCTACCGCGAAGATATAATGTGTAGAGGCCTTCCTGATCATTGATCATCTGTGTAAGACCCTGTGAAATAGGCTGAACAAGAGCAACCTTTCCGTTATAACCAGCCTTTTCGTTAGCTACATCAAAGAAGTAATCAACGAAAGCTCTCATAAAGTTTCCTTCACCAAACTGAAGAACCTTTATAGGTGCATCCTTTAATACATATCCGGTGTAACCAGACTTCTCCAAAACTTCGTAATTAAGTAAATCCATTTTTTCCTCCTACCCTTTTTTGTAAGCGTTTACATTATTTCTTTATTTTTAAAGTTTTATGCTATAACATTTATGCATTTATCATTTTAATGTTATTCAATATTTTTCTGCATTTGTTTTGCCTAATAAATGTTATAGCAAAAAATGTAAGCGTTTACAATACCTATTTTCAAAAAAATTTTAAAATCTCACAAAAACCAAGCGTTGCAATACGTATAGTACAATGCTAAAATAATCTAATCGGGATGTGGCTTAGGTGGTAAAGCGCTTGACTGGGGGTCAAGAGATCGCAGGTTCAAGTCCTGTCATTCCGATTTTTAGGAGTTTATTATGGCATTTGACGGAATTACAGTAGCAAATATTGTTAAAGAACTTAGTGACAGCCTTACAGGCGGTCGAATATATAAAATAGCACAGCCTGAGTCTGATGAGCTTATACTCACGATCAAGACCACAGCTGAAAAAGGCTATCAGAGTAAAGTGGTACTGTCAGCGGACGCTTCTCTTCCACTCATCTATGTTACAGAAGAGAACAAACCAAGTCCTATGACAGCACCAGTTTTTTGTATGGTCTTAAGAAAGCATATTCTTAACGGCCGCATTATCTCTATTACCCAGCCAGGTCTTGAGAGAATTGTACGTTTTGAAGTTGAGCACATGGATGAGATGGGCGATCTTCGTCATAAGGTACTTCTGATTGAGCTTATGGGCAAATACAGTAATATCATCTTCATTGACGAAGAAAATCGTATAATCGATTCTATAAAGCATATTTCCGCTTCAGTCAGCTCAGTTAGAGAGGTTTTACCAGGCAGGGAATATTTTATCCCCGAAACTCAAGGTAAGGCTGATCCTTTATCCACAGATATCACAGAGTTTGCAAGTCTTATAAGAGGTAAAGGAATGCCTGTTTTCAAGGCACTCTACTCTTCCTATACAGGGCTTTCTTCTGTCTGCGCTCAGGAGCTATGTTTCAGAGCAGGTATCGACGCTGATAAGTCAGCAATTGCCTTGTCAGATAACGAATTTAGCAGCCTTTACATAGCCTTCAGTGCCCTTATTTCTGATATAAAAAATGGCACCTTCAAGCCTACAGTTGCTTATATAAATAATAAACCAAAGGACTATGCAGCCTTTGACCTTACCATATGGTCTTCTACAGAAGGCAGTAGCTGCAAGACTTATGATAGTATGTCCAGACTTCTTGGAACCTATTATGCCGAGAAAAATATAGAAACAAGAATCAGACAGAAATCAGCAAGCCTTCGCAAAATCGTGCAGACAGCACTTGAGCGTAACGTCAGAAAGCTTGATCAGCAAACTCACCAGATGCAGGATACTCAAAAGAAGGACAAATACCGCGTATACGGCGAGCTGCTAAATGTATATGGCTATTCTGCCCAGGAAGGCGATAAGGAAATAACTGTAGATGACTATAATACAGGTAAGCCTCTCACTATTCCGCTTGATTCTACTCTTACTGCATCTCAGAATGCCAAAAGATATTTTGACAGATACACCAAATTAAAGAGAACCGCAGAAGCCCTTGCGGATCAGATAAAAGATGTAAACGAGCAGATTCAGCACCTTGAATCCATCTCCTCTTCCCTCGATATTGCACGTCAGGAGGAAGACCTTACACAGATTCGTATGGAGCTTGTTGAGGCAGGTTACATCAAGAAAAAGCAAAATGATAAAGGAAAACGAAAGGAAAAGATCACCAGCAAGCCTTTCCATTATATATCCAGCGACGGTTTTGATATTTATGTTGGTAAAAACAACTACCAGAACGATGAACTCACCTTCAAGGTTGCAAACGGTGGTGACTGGTGGTTCCACTCAAAAGGCTGTCCCGGCTCTCATGTAGTTTTGATTACTGGCGGAAAGGATGTTCCTGACAGAGCCTTTGAAGAGGCTGCTGCCCTGGCTGCCTACTATTCCAAAGCAAAGGAACAGGATAAGGTAGAAATAGATTATCTCCAGAGAAAAAATGTTAAAAAGCCTGGCGGTGCAAAACCAGGATTTGTAGTATATTACACCAACTATTCAATGGTTATTTCACCTGACATCAGCAGTTTAAAAGAAGTTTAAGCAGATCAGTAAAAAGTCGCCCTGTAATGGGCGACTTTCTTATTATCTCAATATTTCATCTACTGTTGAAACCGTACTAAAACTTCCCTTGTTTCTGGATATGATTTCTTTCATTTTCTGAAGCTCAAAATAACTCACGTAACAAATAAGAGTTTTGTTCTCTCCTGCTATCATTCCATAAGAATTCATCAGTGTGCAGGTCTTGTTCAATTCCTCTTTGATTTCTTTCATGATGTTATCAGGGTCTTTGGTAATAATAGTAACCTGCTTGATAGCATCAAAATGATCAGTAACGTTAGTTATAACTGAAGTTGCCACTACATAAACCAAAAGACTAAGCAGCGCTGCATTCTGATTTATCAAAAGAAATGCCACTACATATACACAGGCATTAAATACTAACAGAATATAGGTAAGACTATGGTTCTTTCCAGTCTTTTCCGAAAGATAATCAACAATAATATTAGCGAGAATCTCTGAACCATCAATACATCCGCCGACTCTCAGAATAAGAGCAAGACCAAGTCCTAAGATTGCTCCTCCAAAAGCTACCGCAAGAAAGTGCTCTGTATCAAGCTCAAACGGAACCTCTTCAAACAGTTCAAGGCCTGCTGTATAGACAGCTGAACCAAGAAGTGATTTAAAGGCAAACACCTTTCCAAGACGCCTGGCACCAATAAGCCAGAATGGTAAAAATGTGCAGAGTACGCATATAGACAGATTAAAGCCTGTGAGCTTACTGATAATAATTGCCAGACCCGCAGTTCCATAATCAATTGCATCATTAGGAATCAGAATACATATTACAGAAAAACTTGCCAGCAAAGCGCCTACGATAATGATTAAATACGATGTATAATCTTCAAATTTCTTATGCATAATATAGTTTTTCCCCCAAGTAATATTTTAGTCTTTTCTCGCCTGCAATGAAAGAGAAGCTTCTTTCTTTGAATAATCATCTATATACATCATGCCGTAACACCTGATTTTATCTTGCCTTTCATATATTTTTTGCCCCAATCGCACATACTCTGCACAATTGGTGCAAGTGAATTACCATACTCTGTCAGGCTATATTCAGTCTTTGGAGGAACCACCGGATAAACCTTTCTGGAAATAATACCATCTGCCTCAAGTTCTCTAAGCTGCTGCGCAAGCATCTTGGGCGTTGCCTGCGGCATTATCTTTTGAAGTTCACTATAACGCAGAGTATTGTCTATAAGGTGAAAAATTATTATCGGTTTGTACTTTCCACCAATAAGGCTGAGAGCAGCCTCAACCGGACAATTAAACATATAATTTGGATCATTTTTTCTACTCATGCGCTGTAACTCCTTTATTACTATTATCTATTTTTCTCTGCAAGAACTGTCCTGGCAAGACCTTTTATCCAATCCTGATGTCCCTGATTCATTGTATCCGGGTTTGATTCAAAAAGCTCTTTTGCAGGCTTTCCTTTTTGCGATTCCTGAGTAAGGATTCTAACACGTCCTTCAGATAAATCCTCCAAAAGCCATGCATGTATGACATCAAGTCTATGGTCTGCATCGCCTTCTGCCCATCCATGCCATGCAAGGCGTCCCGGCTTGTCGCCTTCTGGTGCCTCAAATTCTACTACCTCAGCTTCGATTGGGAAACCAAAAGTCTTAAATGCAAACTTTGTATCTGGGGCAAGTACTGTACCTTCAGTATTATGGAAAAAAATATCTGATGCATTCTCATAGTACATTGTCCAAATCGATGTATCAATTAAATTATCGAAAACATCTTTTGCAGTGATTCCCTTAACGATAATTTCGTTTGATGCAAAGTTGTCTGTTGTTCCTGGTAAATAGTCATGTGGCCAATTAATTTCATTTAACATATATAGCTCCTTTTCTGCAACATAAGTTGCTAAAACCTTTTTATCTGTATCTTAGGTTGGCCGACCTTATGACTATAATTTATTTCTTAATGGTATTATACGCAAGAACGCACTTTTTTGTAATATACTTACCAAAAGTATAGTCTGAGATTTGGTGGCGTTTTCAGGGTGGTGATGACAAATCGAAAACGATGTAATCATTTATAAATTACATCGTTTCTATCGTTTTATTTAGTAAAAAAATATATTACAGCTCCATGTGATGGAATATTTTCAGTTATAACATTTGGGTTATCAAATATTTTGCCGCTCCATAGTTCTTTTACTTTTGAAAAACTATCTAAATCAACACTTTCTGTATTAAATGAAACTTCTTTTTCGGAGTCCGAAATATTGAATAGGGCTACATAAGATCCAGTTCCATCTTTTCTTGGTGCAATCCATGCAATCTCATCATCTGTTCGATAAAGCTGATGAGCGCAGTGGCTTTCTTTCTCAATATCAAGCACTTCTTTATTTGTCAAAAGCTTTAAGGTAAACTCGTCATTTTTGGGCAAATGAGCACCAACGATAAGTGGTGAGCGCATCATGCACCACAGGCTCATAAGAGTAATCTGTTCTTCTTTGGTAAACTTGGTATAATCAGCCTTATCATAGTCCTGGCGAAGCGAGCCTACTGGAAGCATATCTGCATCAGGCCAGTGTCCAGGGCCTGAATGAATTGACCATTTCTCAGCTCTCTCAAACATAGCAAGGAGAAGCTCCCACTTATCCCAGAAATCATCTGTAATACGCCACATGTTAGCGTAGGTCTTTAGATGCTCCGCTCTTTCAAGTGGAGCTGGTCCTGGAGACAGGCTAAGAACCATATCTCTTCCGCTATTTCTGCAGGCCTTTGAAATCACCTCAATCTCTTTTTCACAATGAGGGTACTCTCTTGCAATGTCATCAACCTTTACAAAATCAACTCCCCATTCAGCGTACATCTTAAAGATACTGTTGTAGTACTCCTGTGCTCCATCTCTGTCGCAGAAAAGGCCATACATATCAGGGTTCCAAAAGCAGATAGAATTAGGATTGGCAACCTGATCGCATCTGATATCACTTCCCAAAATTGGCAAGTGCTTATGCGCGGCCATTCTTGGCATTCCTCTCATAATGTGAATACCAAATTTAAGTCCCAGACTATGCACGTACTCTGCAAGGCTTGTGAATCCCTTTCCATCAGCTGCAGACGGAAAACGATTAACTGCTGGCATGAGTCTGCCATAATCATCAATAACAAGTTCTGAAAATGGTTCATATTCATGTGTTGAAGCAGTTGGCTGATACCACTGTATATCAACAACAACATATTCCCATCCAAATTCCTTCAAATTTTCAGCCATATAATCGGCATTTTCTTTTACCTGAGCTTCATTAACAGCTGCCCCAAAGCAATCCCAGCTGTTCCACCCCATTGGCGGGTTCTTTGCTATCATAACGTCCTCCACAAATCAAAAATATTTTAGAAAAACCTATAATTCATTTTACCCTTCTCCACCACCACTTACAACAAATTTCCCAAAACTTCCACACCTAAATTTACGAAAAAACTTATTCTGACTTTACTGAGGCAAAACATTAAAAGTATAGCGCCTTTCATTTACATATGCTTCACCCCAAAAACTCGTCCTCTGCATGCTCTGGTGAGGGAAGGCCTAGCAGGTTGTAGAGTGTGGGTTCAAAGCCAAACTCTTTTATGAGGGCGTTTACTTCGGTTATGGATCTGTCCAGGACCGACTTTGGAGTTGTGCCACGTTTGATGGCCCTTATCATCAGATTCTTTGGAGTGTTGTCGAAATCTATGAACTCCAGAATCTGAGTTTTGTAGCCCATGTATTCAAGGAGATTACACCTGATGGCGTCAGTAGCCAAAGCGCTGAAACGCTCCTTTATAATGCCATAACGTGATAAAAGCTTTAGGTTCTCTGGATTTATCTGCTGATTTAATTCATGTTGGCAGCAAGGTACAGAGAAAATCATCTTTGACTTCCACATGATGGCATTGTATAAAGCAAAGTCAGTTGCTGTGTCGCAGGCATGAAGAGTTATTACCATATCTACGTCAAAAGGCGCCTTAAAGCCATTAATATCTCCAAGCTCAAAATGCAGCTTATCATATCCATACTTTTTGGCTGCTGCGTTACATTTTTTAATGACATCACTCTTTAAATCAAGACCTATCATGTTTACTTCAATATTTTTGATCTCGGTTAAATAGTAATACACTACAAAAGTCAGGTAGGATTTGCCACAACCAAAATCTATTACGTTTAATTTTTCCAAATGAGCCTTTGAAATCTCATCATCCAGTATCTCAATAAAGCGGTTTATCTGCTTGTACTTATCATACATTGCATTTATTACACGGCCATCAGCAGTAAAGACTCCCATATCTGTAAGAGGCTCTATTTTCATACCCTCCTTCAGAATATAGTTTTTCTGCCTGTTGTGACTATTGATGTTACAGCCCAAGCCGCCAGTTGCATTAGCAGAA
This sequence comes from Butyrivibrio sp., assembly GCA_045646185.1. Taxonomy (GTDB): domain Bacteria; phylum Bacillota; class Clostridia; order Lachnospirales; family Lachnospiraceae; genus Butyrivibrio. The sequence continues at coordinate 16,924 of JAZRKG010000199.1, read as the reverse complement.
GCTGCAAGCTTTACGTTATCGCTGGCAGTTTTCTTTACCTTATAGGTAGCCTTTCCATCTTTTGACAAAAGAATTATGTGCTCAGAGTCTCTCGACATACCATTAACCTGCCTGAACTGAGCAAAGGTAAGCTCAGCGCATCTATGGGCAAGCTCTACCCTTTTAAGATTTTCATGAAAAACCTGCTTTTGAGTATATTTTGATATCTGATAATTATCTGCTTTTTTCTCAACGATTATCTTTTTTAATTCATCTGACTTTCTGACAGGCGAGCTAATAATAATCTTATTAACATCATCCTGAATCATAAGTTCAAAATACTGTTTTAATTGCTCCATATATCCTCCAAATAAACAAATCTATCTTTCATTCATTTTCATAAGTGTCCATATTCCTAAGGATTTTTCTGTATTCCCTCGGAGACATATGGAACTTTTCTGTAAAGGCCCTGTTAAAAGTCCTTTGAGATTCAAAGCCTGCATTTTCATAAGCTTCTGTAATACTTTGATCCGTATATTGCAAAAGACTTACAACATGTTCGAGTCTCTTATTATTAAGGTATCCATTAAAATTAGTATGGAAGGTTCCGGAAAAGACTCTGGATAATGCGTAAGGGCTTATATACAAGTCTTTAGCCATTGATGTAAGAGTTACATTCTCCGTAAAGTGAGACGAAATGTAAGACACTGTCCTATAAATAATATCATTACTTTCAAAGCTGTCCTTATCAACAAGAGTGTACTTAGGAAGCGCTCTTGCCAAAACTATCTGCAGACAACTTCTGATTATTATATCTCTATACTGTCCATTATTAAGATCCCGATGGTCAAAATGATTTTTCCGGCTACTTTTCATGGCAGCCAAAAGTCTGTCAATCCAGTACCTTATATCTTCATGGAGATCTGCCGCCGCAATTACCGGATTTTCAGGACATTTATGGGTAATAATATCCATAAAGCTTTCGCAATAGCTTGTAGATGCAAGAATGTATACAGCTCTGCACCTTCCAGTATCAAAGACCTGATAGTGGTGTATTACATCAGGAAAAACAATGGCGAAATCATTTTTTCCCATATGAAAGAGATTCTGACCAATACCGATTTCAAGCGTCCCCTCCGTTACATATACAAGCTCCATGGAGGTATGTAGATGAGGCGATACATGGGCCGATTTCTTTATATATATTTCAATATCATCTTTTACATCTTCAAATAATGGCTGCATTTTTCATCATCCTTATTATAATAAAACTCCCTTTTCTAACAACCATTTAAGCACTATTGAATCACATTTGCAAGATTTGGCTACTTTTTAATTTCTTTTGACAAGTATTTATAAACGAAACATAGTACAATTCAAAATGTAAACAGAAGGTAAACATCAATGATTTCAACAGGTAGGAAATCAGAAAGGACTATATTATGAAAAATTCATTAAAGAAATTTGGCAACTTTTTAAAAGAGTCTTATATAGAATATTGCGAACTTATAGCTAAGCAGCTTAGCTACAAGTACAACTACTAATTAAACCACCGAAAGGTAAGTATTATTCGCCATGCCGCAAGGCAAACCAAAAAGCCTCCTGCTTTTAAGCAGAAGGCTTTTTATTATTCAGTATAAGTATCGTAGATTTCAACCTGGTCATAAATACAGCGCCAGGAACTTGTTGACTTAGCTGTTACGCAGATATAATGGCCGCCGTCATTAGAAATATGATAGCTCGCTGCACAGCTTCCAGCCTGATTAACAAATCCAGTCTTGGCGCAGAGAACTTCGCCATGCGTATCTTTATCTTCTATTCTGCGCAGGAACCAGTTAGAAACTGTAATTCCATCAGGATGTTCATCAGTAGATGTTGTTGTGTAAACATGAGTAGAAAGAACTTCTCTGCAAATATCATTTTCTACTGCCGCTTTCAGGATCATTGCCATGTCACCAACGGTACAATAATGGTCCTCATCATAATTACCTACAACATTGGTAAAATGAGCTGTATCAGACAATCCCAGTTCTTCAAGCTTTTCATTCATCAACTCAACAAAGGCTTCCTGCGATCCAGACACATATGTTGCAAGAGCAAGGGCTGCATCAGCTCCTGAAGGGAGAATCGTACCATATAGTAAATCTGTAAGAGGAACTGTCTCTCCTACATCCAGCCCAAGGATACTACTATCGTTTACATAAGCATAATCAGTAATATCTATAGTCATTGTGAAGGTATCGTCAAAATCCTCAATATTTTCAACAGCTACAAGAAGTGTAAGTATCTTGGTCATAGACGCTGGTGAAATCCTGGTGTCCGCATTTTTGGATGCCACAACCTCGCCTGAGTCAACATCAATAAGAATAGCATATTCACTGATTACATCTTCGCTATATATTGTCTTGGTGTCAGATGTTGTTGTATATTCATAGCCCGGATTAAAGCTTGCCACTTCCGGCGAAAGTACAACCGTTTCCTCTTCTTCCTCTACTTCAGGCTCAATGGTTTCAACCACCTCTGTTGATAGAGAAATTGTTGCTGCCTCTTCTGGCACTATCACCTCTGGCTCAGCTTTACTATTGATAATAGCCCTGATTCCAAAAATAATTACAAGAACAAAGGCTATTCCAGATATCAGCATAAGTCGTTGCTGACGTTGTTTTCTTTTACGTTTTCCGCCTCTTATGACTGATTTATTTAGCTGCCTTATACTATTAGCATTGTCTGATTTTCGAACAACTGATGAACCTATATATGTCTGCTTTTCTCTAGCATCGTGACTTCTATAATTATATGACATCCCCTAACTAACCTTCCCTTATTATTTAAGCGCTATAAATTCAAATTGCCTGTCCCCAAAACATCATAACAATTTTATAGGCTTATTTTAATAAATGGACTTTCCTCAAAAACCTAACTATTTTTGCCCCTTTAGGAAGTTCCAAAAGCTCTGTTTCTGTTGCACCTTTTAATGCAATCATCAATATGGCATATACAACAATTGCCACCAGAATAGCTATCAAAGCTGCAAACAGATTTATAAAATATTCTCTGGAAATTATATTTCTAATTATTATAGCAAAAAGATCATAGGTAATAAATGCTACAACGCCCATAATAATTGCACAAATTCCAGGAATCACGTATACCTTTACAATATCAAGTCTGATATCAATTTTCTTTTTTAGTGCCAGACTGTTGAGCACACACATAACAAACGAATAACAAATTGCAGCTATTGCCAAGCCATAGTTATTGACGTTTGTTGTCAAAAGAAGTATTCCCAATAAAATTGTCTGAATCACAAGAGCAACAAGCGCATTTAATACCGGAACATTAACACGCCCCACACCCTGAAGCACTGCATTGGACAAAGTAGATATCGAGTAAAATACTACTGTTATTGCAAGTACAGCCATAATACTGGCAGCCTCCTGAAGAGATCCCATCTGTGGAAACAGAATCATCATAACAGGCTTTGACAGAACAATGAGGCCAACCGTTGATGGAATTGCAATCATCATGATTGTGCGCATTGCCTTGATAACTGTGGCTTTGGTCTCATCAATTTTGCCTCTTGCAAATGAAGAAGAAATGCTGGGCATCATAGCAGAAGCCATGGCACTCGCAAGTGTTATTGGCAGATTAACAATAACAAGCGCCTTTCTTGAATAAATACCATAAGAAGTAATCACGCTATCATAATCAAGTCCCTTGATATTTACCAGCACACTGGTAAATACTTCAAGATTCAGAAATGATGACATATTGTATATACAGGTGCTAAGGATAAAAGGAGTAACTATTGCCAGTATCATCTTAAAGATTGGGCCATACTCCATGTCCTTATGATTATCTGTCTTAACTTTTTCCAAGAATTCTTTTCTACGACTCTGATAGAAAAAGAACATAAAAATAAGACCTACGGCTACTCCTGAGCCTGTTCCAAGAGCACTTCCTATAGCTCCATACATAGCCTGAGTAGTGTCTGAGCTGCCTGCTACCATCTGCATCAGAAAGAACGCAGCGCTAATACTCATAATTGCATTGATGATCTGCTCTATTATCTGAGATATAGAGGTCGGAACCATAGTCTTCTGAGCTTGAAAAAAGCCTCTGAGTGACCCTAAAAGTCCTGACAAAAATACAGTTGGTGCAAATACCTTTAAAACAGTAACTGCATTGCCCATTACAAATCTGTCTGCAAAGACAAATAATATAAGGCTTGCTATTCCTCCAACCACAACCACGTATATCAATACGCAGTGAAAAATCCGCTGTGCATTTCGATATTCACCCATATCAATCTTCTGAGACAGAATCTTGGCCATCGCAGAAGGTATACTAAAGGATGAAATAAGGAGAACTATAACATATATCTGGTATGCAGCGCTGTAATAGCCATTACCAGTATCTCCTATAATCGCTGTCAGCGGACTCGTATATAGCAGGCCGATAATCCTTGAGATGATCGAAGCCATGGCAAGAATACCGGCCTGCACAATTATTCCATTTTTCTTATTATCAAGCATATCTAAATTCCATTAAGGCTTTAACCAGTCGTACATCTCCTGGTATTTATTTGCAGATACCTTCCATGAGAAGTCTACTGCCATAGCCCTGTCAATCATTTTGTTCCATTCACGTTTCTGATCATAGTACACGCGCTCTGCTTCGCGAATGGTTCCAAGCATTTCATGAGCGTTGTAATTAAGGAAGCCAAAGCCTGTTCCAGTACTTTCATACTTGTTGTAAGGTTCTACTGTATCCTTAAGACCACCAGTCTGACGAACAATAGGAATAGTTCCATATCTAAGAGACATCAGCTGTGATAATCCACAAGGCTCAAATAATGATGGCATAAGGAATGCATCTGAAGCAGCATAAATCTTATGAGAAAGAGGCTCTGAATAATAAATATTTGCAGATACCTTATTCTTGTATTTCCAATCAAAATGACGGAACAGATTCTCATACTGCTCTGTACCTGTACCAAGAACTACAAGCTGAATTGCATCCTGGCACAGCTCTTCCAGAACATAAGCAATAAGGTCAAAACCTTTCTGATCAGTAAGTCTTGAAACTATACCAATCATCATGGTCTTGTCATCCTCATCCAGACCCAGTTCCTTCTGCAATGCTCTCTTATTTTTTACTTTTTCCTTACGGAAGTTAATTGCATTGTACTTCTTTTCAATAAATTTATCTGTCTCAGGATTGAACTCATCATAATCAATACCATTGACAATACCTCTAAGATCTCCTGATCTGGCTCTGAGAAGTCCATCAAGACCTTCACCATAAAACTCAGTTTTGATCTCTTCAGCATAAGTATCACTAACTGTAGTGATTGCATCAGCATAAACGATACCGCCCTTTAACAGATCTGCATCCTTATAAAGAGCCAGCTTATCTGGTGTGAAATAATAATCCGGAAGACCTGTAATATTCTGTACTGACTTAATATCCCATTTACCCTGGAACTTAAGGTTATGAATAGTCATAACAGACTTGATTCCACGATAAAACTCATTGCCCTGGAATCTCTCCTTGAGATAAACAGGAATAAGACCTGTCTGCCAGTCATGGCAATGAATAATGTCTGGTCTGAAATCAATTACAGGCAAAATTGACAATGCTGCTTTTGAAAAATAAGCAAATTTCTCAATTTCAAAAATAGTGTCATCACTGTATGGCTTCATGCCATTAAAATAAAACTCATTATCTATAAAGTAGTATTTTATGCCATCAACTTCTGCCTTAAAAATGCCTACATACTCACGTTTCCAATGAAAATCCATATAGAAATTTGTTACATATTCCATACGATCCTTCATTTCCTGTGACATACACCTATACTTAGGCATTACTACTCTCACATCAAAGTAGCGCTTATCAATAGTCTTTGGAAGTGAACCAACAACGTCAGCCAATCCTCCTGTTTTAATAAATGGAACGCCTTCTGATGCGACAAATAAGATGTTTTTCATAAGAAAAAACCACCTTTCCCCTTTTGTTTAAGAAAATTTACCTGTTAATTATAACATACATCTATTAGGTTTTTAAATGTTATCGCTTACTCGATAATGAAAACTGTTCTCGGCTTACTTTCATAATTATCTCATCAGCGCCGCTTGTTTTAAGTACAACTCCAAATTCATCCGAGATCATGACTACGCCAAATTTCATGTTTCCATTAATTCGCTCCTTCATATGATTTTCAACTTCTAAAGCGGCACTGGCCATGACCTTTTGCAAAAGTCCCCACTTGGAAAGTAGTCTCATTATTTCGTTCATGTTATTTGCTGCAAGAACTGCTCTTATCTGAGATGACTGGCCTCCAGACAACGCAAGGTGAGTAGAAATAACCTCTTTTTTGCTATCTGCTATTCTGGAGCTGGAAACCATCACACCTCCGGCAAGTCTTATAAGCTTCCCGACATTTCCTGCTATAAGTACAGCTTCCATTCCCAGGAAGGTTGAAAAATCAATAGTCGGACCAAGATAATTATTGCAAATAACCGGAGAAGCTACCGGAATCTTTAATTCCTTTAAATACTTTTCATTCTTAAAGCCCGGTACAAGAATGGCATTACGAACGCCATCAGCATACTGCTTTTTTAAATCGCGGAAAATATTTTCGATAATATCTATATCACTCACAAGATCAACAATATATCCAGCGCCGGAAATAGAGCCACCGTATACGACACCAGCCTTGGTGTCCGCTGGAGTCTTGCTATATGTTCCCTGCTTTATGGAAATGGAAATAAGCAAAATAGGAACTGTATTAGCTGCTCTGCACACATCTTCCACAGCCTGCAAAATAACAGTCTGACTGGAAAGAGCTATAGCAGGCTTATTTGCATAGAAACCATCTATTGTCACAGTAGCCATACCAATACCAACACCCGGCATAAGATATAGGCCAGTGTAATTTAAATCCATTACTGCCTCTTCAGGAATATCCTTAATATCAATCTGGGATACTGTAACAAGAATTGTAGGCTTTCCAGGAACAGGCGCTGTTTCATAGCTTTTGCTAATGCCCATACTCATCACATCAGTAGTTTTAATGACCTTTATTTCAGAGATGTCATTAGTATCCATTGATCTGATTTTGACAGATTCACTGACAGAGGAAAGCAACAGCTCTCTTGTGGCAGCACTTGCAGCAGCTGCTGCATATACTCCGCTGGAAATATTGTTCATTCCCTGCAAAGGTGTTGTCTGAGTATTTACATTTCTACCAGCCTGGCTATAGTGATTTATCATTTCATAACTCCTTAAACGAAAATGCGATTATCTTTTTATCGTTTATGTGGTACACTAAATTATAGCTAGATGCTCGTTCTATCTACTATTATATACTATATTTCGGGCAAAAAAACTGAATATTCTAAAAAGAAATTAACGTTTTCTCGATATTTTGTTATTTATAATTTCGATTTATTTTATTTTCTGTTTATAAATCGTCCATATTTTGTACAAATTTTATCTGTATCATTAACAATATCAGAAGCGAAAACTTCTGACTCCCCCAACAAAACTTTTTTCATACCGGGTCATTCGACTCCCCATCGGATGGCCCCTCCTCCCAAAATAAGACACCGAAAGGTGTTATTTTTTTGCCCAGACCACTTATTCTATATTAAGGCAAAAATCCCGGAACGCTTTCGCATTCCGGGACATTTTTATCTTATGATATTTTTTTCAACCATTTTTACAAACTCAAAATTATTACGAGTCTTAGAGAACATATTGATGCACTGATCAACTGCCTCATCCGCCTTCATGCCGTTAAAGCCTTTTCTAAGAGAATTAACTGCAGAAAGCTCTTCCTGAGTAAGAAGAAGGTCTTCTCTTCTGGTACTTGACTTAAGAATATTGATTGCAGGGAAGATTCTCTTTTCCTGAAGCTTACGGTCAAGAACCATTTCCATGTTACCGGTTCCCTTAAATTCTTCGTATACAACATCATCCATCTTGGATCCAGTCTCAATAAGTGCTGTAGCTAGAATAGTAAGACTTCCGCCCTGTCTCATGTTACGAGCTGCGCCAAAGAATTTCTTTGGCATATGAAGCGCTGCAGGATCAAGACCACCTGAAAGAGTTCTTCCTGATGGAGGAACTACGATATTGTATGCTCTTGTAAGTCTTGTAATACTATCTAGAAGAATCATAACATCCTGTTTATGCTCAACAAGACGTTTTGCTCTCTCCATAACCATTTCAGCAACTCTCTTATGGTGTTCTGGAAGTTCATCAAAAGTAGAATATATGACCTCTGCATTAGGTCCTTCTATAGCCTCTTTAATATCTGTTACTTCTTCCGGTCTTTCATCAATAAGAAGAATGATCAGATGAATATCAGGATGATTTCTCTTTACAGCTTTGGCAACAGATTTAAGAAGTGTTGTCTTACCTGCCTTAGGAGGAGCAACGATCATACCTCTCTGTCCCTTACCAATTGGGCATATCATATCCATTATCCTCATGGATACAGGAGCCTGTGGACTTTCAAGGTGAATCTTTTCATCCGGGAAAATAGGTGTCATTTTCTCGAAGTCCCATCTCTTCATGGCAACTTCAGGATCATAACCATTTATTGACTCAAGATGAAGCAATGCTCCAAACTTATCGTTTTCCTTTTTCTGTCTGCAGATACCTGTCAGAATATCGCCTGTCTTAAGATTAAACTTCTTTATAAGGCCTGGTGCCACATAAACATCTTTATCGCCAGGAAGATAATTCTCACATCTTATAAAACCAAAGCCATCCTGCATTACTTCAAGAATGCCATTTGCAGGTATTCCATTGGCAAGCTCCTGGATTTTTTCCTGAATTTTTTCTTCAGACTGATCCTCAGCTTCTGCTCTTGCAATTTTCTCAAGATCCTTGGATACAGACTTGGCTGGTGCCTTATTAGCTGCAACAGGTGCATCTTCTTTCTTATCAGATGCAGCAACTGTAATTATCTTTTTAGAAGCCTTCTTAGGAGCTGGCGCTGCCTCTTTTGCAGGTGCTGCCTTCTCTTTAACAGGTGCTTTGGCAGGTGCCTTAGCTGCTTCAAGTGCGCAAAGTGCATCTACAAGCTCGCCCTTCTTTAAAGAAGTTGCGCCTTTAATTCCAGCAGATTTGGCTATTTCTCTTAAATCAGCCAGCTTCAGTGATTCATATTTTTCTTTCAAATTCCATCTCCATTTCCGCGTATAAAAACGCAAATTTATAAAAAAATTAAACTTTTATTTTTAAATTTCAAATCGGGATATTTACGAGCAGATAAAAAATTCTCCTGTCAAGAATGAACCGAATTCAATTACTAACATACGTTACTACAGAATTCATTAATTTGCAAGCATTAATTTTTTCGCGAAATTAAAACACTTTTTAAGGTTATTTTAAGATTTTTCTTTTATGATGTTATGGATTAAGAAAGGAGAATTCCATGTCAGGCTTATATGAAATGTTGGTTAAAATTTCACAAGATATCATGGAACCCATCAGTTACCTTCCTTATGGTTTATTCTTTGGGTTGTTATTTTTAGTTTTATGTTTTGTTATCAGAAAAACAATGGGACAAAAAATAAAATTCAGGCAGGACGTAATTCTTTCTGCCTTTATAACATATATGACAGTTCTTATGATTCAGGCATTTTTTTCAAGAGAACCTGGTTCAAGAATAGGAATCAGTCTTGAACTATTTAGTGTAACAGGCGTTTCTCTTGGAGAAGATGCAAGTTTCATAGAAAATATAATTATGTTCTTTCCATTTGGTTTGATGCTGACTCTGTTGATCCCAGCCTTCAAAAACGCTCTATACTGCGTAGGTCTTGGTTTCTCGTTCAGTGTGTTTTTGGAAATACTACAGCTGGTTACTCAAAGAGGATACTGTCAGATAGATGACGTGGTAGCAAACACTATGGGAGTAATGCTAGGCTGGCTTGTTCCTGGTGTTTACTATATGCTCACAACCAGAAAAAGCACAAAGGTATACGCTGTAAAAAGTATTGTATGATCATTCGTCACCAACACTTTTTTCTAGTAGCGCATTAATTCCCAGCACTGCTGCTTCATATAGATTTGCTAGTTCTGTGGCTGATTCATCATCCATGGAAGATAATTTGCGATACTGCGATGAAAAATAGGCTTTGGCCTGTTCAATAGTGCTTTTTTTGATAGTATGTCCGTTTGCAAAAATGGAACCGGCATCTGGATTTACTTTTCCAACAACCGGCGTAACAGGCTTTTGCTTTTGAGCTTCGCCAACACCCATAGACTTAGCCAAAGAAAAAATGAGTTCTTCTCTACCCTGGCCTGGCATATAGCCTCCTAATAAGATGTTATTTCGTCAATTTATGTTTATAATTATATCACGTTCTGTTTTTATCAATCAACTACTCAATTTGCTTTTCTGCCTTCTGACTTACCATAAGTCGCATAATGTTCCAGCAAAAGTGAAACATCATAGCCAAATGCTGACTGCAAATCAGGATATCTGTTGTAATAAATTGCAGGATTAAACTCACTTGTATAATCTACGCCATTTAATACATAAATAACATTTGGATCAGCACAGCTTTTAGAAGCGCAGTACATAGATACTATATTCTCAACATATGAATAGGTGCGTGGACATTTAGCTTTTAAATCTGCACCATTCTGAATATAGGAAGCAAATGCGTCTGCAAAATACTCTGCACTTGTTGAAATGCAATATGAATCTCCATAACCATTTTTTTCAGCATTCCATATATCAATGAAATCCTGAGATTTGGAAGATCTGACATTTCCGTTGACTTCTTTTGATAACTCCACGTCAAAAAAATGTCCCATTTCATGACAAATACTTTCATATGACAAGTATGAAAGATCATTTAGATATATAGTTTTAGAGTTAACTGCTGTACTTCCAGCCAGTATATACCCTTCAGGAATTACCATATTAATATGACTTTTCCTGTTTAAAGTGGCAGAGTCGGTGATTATAATGCTCCACCCTTTTTCCTCAAAGGCATTCCTAATCTCTTGCGGTATCTGATTATATCTCTGTAAAGTCTTGCTACTAAGACTTTCACTTGTAGATGAAATGTTTGGCGCTGCATAGCAGACATTGCCCACATTAAATCCAAAGAGTAGCAAAACAATACCTAAAATAATCATCAGGCTTTTTCTAGTCTTCATAAGATACCTCCCCCTCATAAAAGGTATTTTTGAAAAACATAAGCACGACATTATCAAATAATATTTCGTGCCTTAACCCACTGAATAAAATAGGAAAAATATACTATATTTAGTTTTCTCTTTTGTACTATTTTACCATATTTAGTTAAAAAAATTAAGCTTCCAACGTGAATTTGGAAGCTTAAAAGTCTAAAATTTATATAAAAATCGGAAACGCTATAAATGGAACCACTATTAGTGCTATTCCCAGCGGAATTAAAAGCAATGCCGGAAATACTTTTTTAAATCGATTAACTCTAAATACAGTGTCGTTTTCAGATTTTCTCCAGATTACATACTTTTCACCTTTAACATATTTTTTGATTGCTCTCTTGGAAACTCTATCTTCAGAGTACTCAAACACCGTTCTTCCAAGCTGTTCAGAGTCAAATCCAAACTTCAGATATCTGGATACTCTTTTGCCAAATCTGGTGTAATCCTGCTGCTCTGCAACTCTGACAAAGGCCCCCATAGTCTTGATGTTAAAGGAAAGAGCTTCAAACAATAATGCCATAAAGGTTATAATGCAGGTTAATCCCAGAGTTATAAACATCAGGTATGCGTACAGCGTATCGTTATGAACTATGAGCGAAGCTGTCATGGCACAGAAAGCCAAAAACAAAAAAATCGAATATGCTTTAGTAGATCTTTTCTTAAAGAATCGAACTGACAAAAACAAAAAGCCGAATCCCAAAAGTGCGCAGCATATTGCGCTTACAATATAATGCATGTGATATGAAATTGAATTGTAGTCCATATATTCCCCTTAAAGTAAATGAGTCCCAACATCGTATTCTATGCCAGATACAGCATCTGAAAGCCACTTGGCCATAGATACGCCTGCAACTCTCTTAGTTGTAAAATAAAACTCCCTAACAGAAGTATGCACTGTTCCTCCATTAGTTACAAGAGGAAGCTTCCAGTCATTGAAAAAGAATCTGAAATTAGGATTAATATCCTGAAGCTCTTTGACCATGTCATGAAGCTGTTCGTAGAATTGTTCCTGCACCAGGGCATTAGTCTCATACTTTCTGTTTATTATATCGTTGTAATAAGCGCTAAGCAGATAATCTCTAATAGAGCTTGAATACAAAAATCTAAATCGGTCACCATGGGTCTTGCATAGCTGCCTGTACCATTCCACAGTAATATTATCTCCATGAATGCATTTCCAGGTTTTTTCATCGCTCTTCCATATTGTCCTGGCAGTTTTACGCCAGTTCTTGTATAAAAGCTGACCGCTATCAGACAAAAGCGTAACATCTCTGCAGTCTGGATAATAATCATCAACTATCTCCGCTGCAAGGGCCGGCACAGCGAAGGCTCCGGCAGAATTACCTGCAATAAGCATTTTGGATGGATTTGGAAAAAGACGATTTGCCACCTTCATACTTTCCAGAAAGTTCTCATGTCCATGAAAATGAAGAACCTGTTCACTTCCATCCTCAGCCTTGTAGGTAAAATCATTATTGCCCACATGGAAATCTCCAGTGGCATAGGTTATAACCACAAAGCTCCAGTCCTTGAAAGGATTGCCTCTTCCGATTATATCCGTAATACCTATATTTATATTCATTACCTGAGTAAAGGGTCTTAGGTTGTTCCAGTAAAAATTAGGAAGTCCAGCCGCCACTTTGCCTCCGGTAACGGGTCTTGCCGCGGTATACTCATTCCAGGCAACACCGCCTCCTGATAAGAAGATGCACAGCTTTGAAGGATCTGCTTTTTTGACATAAATGTAGTACTCGGAACCATCTCCAGACATACAATTATCAAGAGAAACTCTATACCAGGTCATATCCTCCGGCTCACCTTCAAGCTCAGGTGCCTTCAAATGGGTATTATCAATAGTTTTGCCAATGGAGTTCTCAATAAAATCACCAGCTTTAGAGGCAAATACTATTCCATGGCTAATATTCTGTTTATTGGTATTGCTTCTTTTCGGCATTTTATATCCTCACAAAGGCGTATACATTTAATACCCTGACATTATACGTTAAAGTACCTCGCCGAAGCACTCTTAAGTTCATGAGTTCTGAAGATAAGAGCTGCAGCGAAGATTATAAGGAAGCTGGCGATACAAAGACCTGCAGGGATTGGATAGTCGTTTAATCCCATTACTATGAAGATAAGCTGCAGCAAAGCTACAAACATATCCCAAAGCAGATACCTGATATATTCTACCAGCTTAAGTCTGCTGACCTTGGCAATGATAAAGGTAACTACTGCCAGAACCACAAGACTTATAGGTATCATCCACTTATAGGACCAGCCTATAAACCCAAGCCTGTAGTCCACGTACAGATCAATCAGAATCGCCACCATAACTTCCACTGTCAAAAGCTTAATCACATTATGCTTATAGTACATAGCCACAAGGAAATCCAGCCACGCAACAATTGCACCAAGCATTACCAGAGACAGCCATGGCATATAATCGCCCCATAACAGAAGACATGTAAAAGCAAGTATCTCAACAGTTACAAAAATAAAGGTAACAACCCTTGTAATAAAGCTACTGGTAAACTTTGGCTTTTTTACAATAGGAAAAGCACCGTAATCATCAATTTTATCAAGCTCTTCATCCGGATTTTTGACAAGGTTGGACTGACACAGAGGACAGCACTCTTTATGTCCGCGGATGGATATTTTACATTTAGGACAGTACTTCATTTTTTTGCCTCCTCTACATCATCGTAATCATTGGTAGATACCTCTACCGCAACTCCCATTGATGTCAGCCTTCTGAAAAAACTGAGCATGATTTCATGGGTCTTGTAAGGTGAAACCTCACCAAATACCATTTTTTCTCCAAAGGAGCTTACGCATATCTGCTGTGAAGGCGCAGTCATAAATGCGCTAAACTTATCAATATATGGACAAAGCTCAGGAGGCATCTTTATCTGACCAAGGTTGGAAATACTTGTAGTCACGCCGTTTTTTGCAAGAGAATCAAAGAAATGAATTCCAAGATCCTTTATAAATAAAGGCATGATCTTAATAGCCAGATTGTGCTCCAGGGCGCCATAGGAATTCATGGTGCTGGCAACATTTTCCGGTTTAAGCTGCTCTGCAAAAGAATCCTTAACCCTTGAAATGATACTCTCCAAAGTGCCATCATAGTCTTTGGCATAATATTTAATATTGATTACACCAAAGAAATTTCTTGCTGTATCAGATGGGAAAAACTGTCTAAGGTTAACCGGAACGCTAACACAAACAGGTCTTTTTTTCTCCTTCACGGACATCTTGTCAATGCAGGCTCCAATATAAATAGCTACGCACAAAATACCTACTGTAGTCTGATATTCATGAGCAAGCTCAACCATCTTTTTAGAAGAAACAGTTCCTTCTACCATATGTGGAAGAAGGTTCTCATCCTTTTCACCCTTAAGCTGATAAGCCTTTACAGAGGACATCTGTTTGAGCTGCTTTAAGCCCTTCTGTCTTTCATAAAACTGCTTAAAGGCATCGTCATTTTTCTCTTCAACAGAGGATATGTCATCCTTGATCTCTACCTTTTCAAGGTTATGAGCAAGTACAAGATATTCTGCTATAAGATTTTTAAAAAACATAAATGCACCGGTTCCGTCAGCCAGAACGTGGAACATTTCAAGGTTTATACGTTTTCCAAAATAGTTGACTCTATATAACAGATTTTTTCTTCCAGGGAAATATATGGAAATACATGCAGGCTTATTATCCTCATAAACAATAGGTTTTATGCCGCAATCTTCCAGATAATACCAAAATAATCCCTTTTTTAATACGCAGTTAAAAAACGGAAATTCATCAATAACTTCATCAAGAGCTGCCTGAAGAAGCTTACCATCCACTTCCTCCTTGAGCTCACAGCTTATTCTGAACACTCTCGTGTTTGATCCATGTGCCGTAGATGGTACAATCTTAGCTGCATTATCAAGCTCGTACCATTTAAGACTACGTTCTTTGTTATTTGCCATCATTTCTCCCAATCATTAACAATATTTTTAGTATGACGTTTTAGTATCAGTCATAAATTATGAACAACGGTCATAGCTCAACATATTATATCATTATACCTTATTTCTCGCATTTTTTCATCCCGAAACCATTGAAAAATAGAGTTTTTATCAGCTGCCTCCTCGTTGACAGTACATTTCAATAAAAAGTCAAAATATTCTGAAAAATAAAAGACATTATATCGAAAAAACATGATATAATTGTTATATCGTAAATTTATTACATACTTGAGGAGGAATTTCTATGAGTCGAAACGTTCTTGTTGGGCAGTCTGGCGGTCCTACCGCTGTAATCAACTCCAGTTTGGCTGGAGTATTCAAAACCGCCATGGACAGAGATTTTGATAAGGTCTATGGCATGCGCTATGGTATCCAGGGTTTTCTAGATGAACAGTATGTTGATCTATCTGACTATATCAAAAACGAGCTTGATCTGGAACTCTTAAAGAGAACTCCCTCTGCTTTTCTTGGTACATGTAGATATAAGTTGCCTGCAATCCACGAAAATAAAGAAGTATATGAAAGAATCTTTGAACTCCTTAATAAAATGGAAATTGAGGTTTTCATTTATATAGGTGGAAATGATTCAATGGATACAATCAAAAAGCTTTCTGACTATGCAATCATTACAGGTGCAAGCCAGCGCTTTATTGGATGTCCAAAAACAATTGACAACGACCTTGCGCTTACTGACCATACTCCAGGTTATGGTAGTGCAGCCAAGTACATTGGTACTTCTACAAAAGAAATCATCAGAGATAGCCTTGGCTTCTCTTATAAGAAAAAGAATGTAACAGTTATCGAAGTAATGGGAAGAAATGCAGGATGGCTTACAGGTGCCACCGCTCTTTCAAAGGGTGAAGATTGTGACGGACCTGATCTCATCTATCTTCCAGAGGTCCCATTTGATATCGATAAGTTTACGGATAGCGTAGATAAGCTTCTTAAGAAAAAAGATGTTGTTGTAGCCGCTGTTTCTGAAGGCATCAAGACAAAGGACGGCAATTATGTATGTCAGTTGTCTGCAGGTTCTGAAACAAAGGATGCCTTTGGTCACATTCAGATGACAGGCTCAGCTGCATTTCTGGCAAATCATATTCATGAAAAGCTTGGTTGCAAGTCAAGAGCTGTTGAGTTCTCAACTCTTCAAAGAGCAGCTTCCCACCTTGCAAGTCGTATCGATATAAACGAAGCCTTCATGGTAGGCGGTGCTGCTATTAAGGCCGCTGATGAAGGAACTTCAGGTGTCATGGTTGTAATCGACAGATTATCTGATGACCCATACCAGAGCACAACTGGTGTATATGATGTACACCGTATCGCAAACGGCGAAAAACTGGTTCCTAGAGAATGGATCAACAAGTCAGGTAATTATGTAACAGAAGAATTTATAAATTATGTAAAGCCTCTTATTCAGGGTGATTACACTCCAATGATGGTTGAAGGTCTTCCACGACATCTTACCATGGATACAAAGGGCTACAAGGATTTATACAAAGTGTTTCTTTAATTTAATTTCAGCCTAATACCGAGTGATTATTATTTCACTCTCCATATTCTTTCTCTCTTCTCAAAAAGGAGGTTTGCAGTTGCAAACCTCCTTTTTACGTATATCACTGATATTAAAATTATCTGCCTTTATTTCTTTTTCCGAAATTTTTGCCCTTTGAATTTCCGGATCTGTTTCCTGCAGCCTTTGCTTTACTGTTGCTATTACC
>JAZRKG010000198.1:0-4740 GCA_045646185.1 Butyrivibrio sp. | reverse complement strand
CGAAAAACATAATATCGAGTTTTATCTTCACGGCGGAACACTTCTGGGCTCTGTAAGGCATACTGACTTTATTCCGTGGGATGATGATGTAGATATTATATTTCTAAGAGAAGAATATGAGAAGTTTATCAGGGTTGTACGAGGAGAACTTCCTGAAAATATGGAATTTCTGGACTATAATGAATATCCACAGTTCTTTGATTTTATAGCCAAGATATCCAACAAAAATCTGACCTACAAGACTACTTATGGACATGAAGAATTCTATGAGCACAGATATTCTCACCCATCCGTAGACCTTTTTGTACTGGACAGAGTAGGAAAGTGCCATGGACTTCAGCTGGCTATCATGAAGATATTATATGCTTTTGCCATGGGGCACAGAAATACAGTAGACCTTGATAAATATAAAGGCGCAGCCAAAATCGGAGCAGTTATTCTGCCAGCTATTGGTAAGCTCGTGCCTCTAAAGACTATCTGCAAACAGTACAGATACATTGCTACTAAAGCTGATCCAAAGGCTGTCAGAGAAAATAGGGCGCTGCAGAGCGGCAATGCCGGTGATGAAGCCGGAAAGATATCAGGCTTTGATATAAACGATAAAATTTATATATCAAACGAGCAGCAGCATCCACATTACTGGGGGCTTTGCTATGATGTAAAAAGCTATCAGAAGGGCGTATTTAAGAACATCAGAGATTTAAAGCTTCAGGTACCAAGTGGCTATGATGATACCATGAGTGTTATTTACGGCGACTACATGAAGCTCCCACCTGTAGAGCAGCAGGTGTGTCAGCACGTGGAAATTGAAGGCTGAGTATTAAATGAGTTATAATATGTTCATGGGTTTAACAAATAATAGTCGGCTTGCCTGATACTATTTTGCAAAAACTCATATCATGGAGGTCATATGGCAAACGTTGCACTTATAATTGCAGGCGGTTCCGGTGCCAGAATGCATCAGGACATTCCAAAGCAGTTTCTTACAGTTAATGAAAAACCTGTCATTGTATACACAATGGAGGCTTTTCAGAAGCATTCAAATATAGATTCCATAGCCGTTGTATGTATACAGGGCTGGGAACAGATACTCTGGGCTTATGCCAAACAGTTTAATATTACAAAGCTTGAAATGGTTGTTCCAGGTGGACAAAATGGTCAGGAATCAATCAGGAACGGACTTTTTGAACTGGAAAAGAAATATGGCAAAGACGACGTAGTCCTGATTCACGACGCCATAAGGCCTATGGTATCAGAGGAAATCATCTCAGACTGCATAGTCAAGACTCTTGAACATGGTTGTGCGATTACTGCAATTCCTTGTGCAGAGGCAATGCTGGTAACAGATGACGAGGTGTCTTCAGAGGAGACCTACTCAAGAGACAGACTTAAGAGAACGCAGACGCCTCAGGGCTTTAGACTTGGAACTATCTGCGATGTCCACAGAGAAGCGATAAAAGCCGGCAACTTATCCTCAGTAGCTTCCTGCACACTGATGATAGAGGTGGGCCACAAGGTTTATTTTTCAACAGGCTCAGAGAAAAACATAAAGCTTACAACAGTTGATGACATTGATATTTTCAAAGCATTACTGATTGCAAAACGTTCAGATTGGTTAAAAGAGTGATGCATTTGGCATTGCTCTTTTTTCACTTCCAGAATCAGAAAGGTGACAAGCTATGAAAATGATGGAAAATGAATTGTACAGACAGGATATTGAGACATCCGTTAGAAACAGCGCTGGAATCGAAAAGCTCTTTGGAACCTCTGTTATGATAACAGGTGCTACAGGACTTGTAGGCTCCTTTATCACTGATATGCTTTTGTATCTTAATCAGGAAAAAAATGCCGGAATAACAATATATGCCGGTTCAAGAAGCGCACAGAGAATTTTTGACAGATTTGGAAATGCGCCTGGGCTTGAAGTTCTGGAACAGAATGTAATAAAGCCTTTTGCTTTTGGAAGACACCTTGATTACATTATTCACGCAGCAAGTAATGCCTATCCAAAAGCCATGAATGAAGAGCCTGTTGAGACAATCATGGCCAACATACAGGGAACCACAAACCTGCTTGAACTTGGAAAAGGCTGCGGAGCAAAGCGCCTTTTATTCGTATCCTCGGGAGAGGTTTATGGGAAATGCGATGAGAAAATAGGTAAATTTACTGAAGATTATTCCGGATACCTTGATTCTACCAATCCAAGATCCTGCTATCCGCAGGCAAAGCGAATGGCAGAAACATTGTGTGTAAGCTACGAGAAAGAGTATGGCTTTGAAAGTGTAATAGCAAGGCTTTGCCACACCTTTGGACCAAACGTTACAAGCAGCGATAACAGAGCAACAGTACAGTTTTTTAACAATGCTGCCTGCTCAGAAGATATTGTCTTAAAGAGCGAAGGCCTTCAGACAAGGTCATATCAGTATATAGCAGACAGTGCAGCGGCGCTTTTGACTATTTTACTTGAGGGTGAAAGCGGCAGCGCATACAATATCGCAAATGATGAGAGTACTATCAGTATCAGAAATCTTGCTGAGAAGATTGCGGCAGCAGCCGGAACAAAAGCTATTGTAAAGGCGCCTACTCAGAGCGATATTGCTGAGCGCACATTTATTGAACATCAGGTTCTTGATAGCACCAGACTTTTGGGACTTGGCTGGAAGAATGCATTTAGTCTTGATCTGGCGATAGAGCATACCCTGAAGATACTTAAAGAGTGCTGAGTCAGAGCTTTTATCTGTCAAAAAATGCTTTTTTCCATAAATATAGAAGATATGATAAAATAAAATGATGGCGAAGTGTGGCCAATTTTATTTACGAGAATCGAGGAAACAAAAATGAAACTTCTAAGCGTTATTGTTCCTTGTTATAACGAAGAAGAGAATATATCAGATTTTTATGATGAGCTTCTAAAGACAGAGGGCTTTTTTAAGAGTCAGGATGTTGATATTGAAATCATCTATGTTAACGACGGCTCAAAAGACAATACAGTAGGCGAAGTCAAAAAGCTTAGAGAAAGAGACGAAAGAGTTCATCTGGTTAATTTTTCAAGGAATTTTGGAAAAGAGGCTGCAATCTATGCCGGGCTTCAGAAATCAAAGGGCGACTACATTGTTATGCTGGATGCTGATCTTCAGGATCCACCATCACTTTTGCCTGAGATGTACGGCTATATAGTAAATGACGGCTTTGATTCAGTAGCAACCAGAAGGGTTGACAGGAAGGGCGAACCTCCTATCAGATCCTTTTTTGCAAGACGATTCTATACACTTATAAATAAAATGTCCAAAACTGAAATCGTTGATGGAGCAAGAGATTACAGACTTATGACAAGACAGTTTGTGGACGCTATCCTCTCAATGGAGGAATACAACAGATTCTCCAAGGGCATCTTTGGATGGGTTGGCTTTAGTACCAAATGGCTTGAATTTGAGAATATCGAGCGCAAAAAGGGCGAGACAAAATGGTCCTTCTGGAAACTGTTTTTATATGCTCTTGACGGAATAATTGCCTTCTCCACAACACCGCTTGCCTTTGCTTCTGTTTTGGGCGTGTTGTTCTGCATTCTGGCATTTATATTTATTATATTCATCGTTATCAGAGCCCTTATATTTGGAGATCCTACCAGCGGATGGCCATCTCTGGTATGTATCATATCACTGGTTAGCGGAGTTCAGCTGTTCTGCATAGGAATCGTGGGGCAGTACCTTTCCAAGACGTACCTGGAAGTTAAAAAGAGACCTATATATCTGATTAAGGACGAGTTCTGATATGGCAGATACAGGCAGAGAAGGGCTTATAAGCATTATTGTTCCTGTTTATAATGCAGAAAAATACATACAAAATACCATACAGATGGTAAGGCAGCAGACCTATACACAGTGGGAGCTGATTCTTGTGGATGACTGCAGCAGCGACAAAAGCGCAGAGATTATTAGAAAAGAGATTACAGATAACAGAATCCATCTGATTCAAAACGCTGAAAATAAAGGGGCTGCAGCATCAAGAAATGCCGGGATAGATGCTGCGAACGGAAGATATATCGCATTTCTTGATGCGGATGATGTGTGGCTTCCTGAGAAACTTGAAAAAGAACTTAATTTTGTAAAAGAGACTGGTGCAGCTTTTGCTTTTACCTCCTATGAGTTTGGAGATGAAGAGGCAAAGCCGACGGGCCGAATAGTTCATGCACCGGCTGAGCTGGACTTTAAGCATGCCCTTACAAGAACAGTTATTTTTACCACAACGGTCATGTTTGATACAGATAAGCTTGGAAAAGAGCAGATTCACATGCCACTTATAGCAAGTGAAGATACTGCAACCTGGTGGAAGATATTAAAGACAGGCGTTGTCGCCAAAGGCCTGGACGAGGTACTGGCAATCTACAGAAGACCTGCAAACTCGCTTTCTTCAAATAAATTTGTTGCCATGAAGAGAGTGTGGAATCTATATAGAGAAATTGCGGGACTTGGAGTTATCAAGAGCTGCATTTGCTTTGTGGGGTGGGCATTTAGAGCTACAATGCGCAGAGTATAAAGGGAAACGGTATGAAAAAACTTGAAACAACTAAAAGAGTAATAGTGCTGCTACTGGGCTTTGTGAACATAGCCTTTCTGACAGCCATATATGCATATTTCTGGTTCAACTATTTTTATCCAATCTTAAGTCAGATAAGAATAAGTACTGACGGATATATCCTTGGAACTGGTCTGAAACTCTATTTCAGAGGACATCTCCTTG
>JAZRKG010000197.1:0-3884 GCA_045646185.1 Butyrivibrio sp. | reverse complement strand
ATATTGTGGTAAAAAAAGACGGAAGAGAGCCTCTGATACTGATACTTGAAAACATTCAGGATCCTGGAAATCTTGGAACCATGCTCAGATCAAGTGAGGGAGCAGGCGTTTCAGGAATAATCATGTCAAAGGATACAGCTGATATATACAATCCAAAGGTTGTCAGATCTACCATGGGATCGGTTTTCAGAGTGCCTTTTATATATGTAGAAAGTCTTTCAGATACAATTAATCTGTTAAAGAAAAAAGGCGTAACTACCTATGCTGCACACTTAAAGGGAAAGCATAATTATGATGAGGCTGATTATGTGGGGCCTACTGCATTCCTTATAGGTAATGAAGGAAAGGGCCTGACAAATGAAACAGCTGATAGTGCTGATGAATACATACTGATACCAATGCTTGGAATGGTTGAATCAATGAATGCAGCAACATCTGCAGCGCTTCTGTCATTTGAGGCTGCAAGGCAGAGGAGAAATTC
Source organism: Butyrivibrio sp. (assembly GCA_045646185.1). Taxonomy (GTDB): domain Bacteria; phylum Bacillota; class Clostridia; order Lachnospirales; family Lachnospiraceae; genus Butyrivibrio. The sequence goes on along the minus strand of JAZRKG010000197.1, from coordinate 3,403 downwards.
ATAAAATATGCTGAGGTGTTTTGCATAAGACACAAGGCTTAATAATAGGAGGAAAGTAACATGGTAATAGGTTTTATTGGACTTGGTAACATGGCAAAAGCAATGATAGGCGGCATTTTGAGCAAGCATATCGTTGCACCTGAAGACATCATTGGTTCTGCCAAGACTAAGGAGACACGCGATAAGGTTGCAAGTACTTATGGCATTCAGGTAAGAGACTCAAATGCTCAGGTAGCAAAGGAAGCAGACATTATTGTTCTGGCTGTAAAACCTCAGTATTTTAGTCTTGTTATTGAAGACATCAGAGAGTATGTTGATCTGGATAAGCAGGTTGTAGTAAGTATTGCAGCCGGTAAGACTATTAAGTGGATCGAAGGTGCTTTTGAAAAGCATATCAAGGTCATCAGAGTTATGCCAAATACACCTGCTCTTGTAGGCGAAGGGTGCTCAGCAGTATGCAAAAACAGCAAGGTTACAGATGATGAATTTAAGTTTGTAATGGGCATCTTAAATAGCTTTGGTAAGGCAAGCGTTGTATCTGAAGCTCTTATGGATGTAGTAGTAGGTGTAAGTGGTTCTTCACCTGCCTATGTATTTATGTTTATAGAAGCAATGGCAGATGCTGCCGTAGCCGGCGGAATGCCTAGAAAACAGGCTTACGAGTTTGCTGCTCAGTCAGTGCTTGGTAGTGCCAAGATGGTTCTTGAAACAGGTAAGCACCCAGGTGAATTAAAGGACATGGTAACTTCACCTGCCGGAACTACAATAGAAGCTGTGAAAGTCCTTGAACAGGAAGGATTTAGAGGTGCAGTTATTGATGCAGTGGAAGCCTGCATAGAGAAATCACGTGGACTTTGAAAACTTTAACAATTAGAACAAAGCAGAAACCCTTTCTGGGGGAGAAAAGGGCAAAAACGGCACCTTGTTTGACAAATATATGTTACTCTGCTAATATTCTTTCGTAACTATTTTAACAAAAATGTAACAATTAAAAGGAATTACAAAGGATAAGGTATGAAAAGAGCAAAGAGGTTATTCTTTAAGTTTTCCGTTTTGATCATTATGAGCATTGTGCTCATGGAAACTTATGGAAACACCGCTATGGCTAATAATACTAGGGAGCAGCTAAGCTCATTGAATGTAGGAATAGCAAGTATTATCAGTCCGAATGAATCAAGTGAGAATAGCATTAATACATTAAAAGAACTATCTGCCGTAGTAGCAAGTTCTGAGCAGGTAGAAGAAGAAAAAGAGTCTACACTTGTAATGGCCAACATTAGCAATGTTATGAATATCAGGTCAGCACCAAGTGAAGATGCCGAAAAAGTAGGCGTATTGTACAAGGACTGTGGCGGTAGAATTCTGGAACAGCAGGATGGCTGGACCAAGATTGAGTCAGGAGACCTTGTGGGATGGGCCAAAGATGAGTACTTACTGTTTGGTGAAGAGGCAGAAGAGGCAGCAGCTGAAGTAGGTGTTACAATTGTCAGCAGCACAACTGATGCTCTCAGAATCAGAACAGAAGCTGATGAGGACAGTGAAGTCCTTGGAGTTCTGACCAGCGAAGGCTTCGTAGAAATGGCCGAAGACCTTGGAGATGGTTGGATCAGCGTTGTTTATAACGATGAAATTGGATACGTACAGTCAGAATATGTTGAGATAAGCTTTGAAATTGACTCAGGTGAGACGATGGCGGCTATACAGGCAAGAGAAGAAGCCAAGAAACAGGCAGCGCTTACAGCTAATCGTGGTGCAGTTTCTGCAGATGCAGATGAAGTTAAGCTTCTTGCAGCACTTATTCAGTGCGAAGCCGGTAACCAGTCTTATGAAGGTAAGGTTGCGGTTGGTGCTGTTGTTATGAACCGTGTCAAGAGCGCAGCATATCCTAATACGATTTATGATGTAATCTATGCATCAGGTCAGTTTACACCTGCTCTTAACGGAACAGTTGCCAAGGTATATAATAGCGGCAAGATAGCTGATAGCTGTATGCAGGCTGCACAGGCAGCTCTTAACGGAGAGACTACAGTAGGTGGCGCACTCCACTTTAGAAGAGCTGGAAATCGTGAAGGATACGTTCTTGGAGATCACGTATTCTGGTAAACTAAATATTGACGGGAGAAAAGGTATGGGAGAAATAAACTTACATGGAAGAGACTTATTAAAACTGCTTGATTACACACCAGAGGAAATTGAGTATCTGGTTGATCTTGCAGCTGATCTCAAGGACAAAAAGAAGAAAGGAGTTCTCACCGACGTTTATAAGGGTAAAAACGTTGCTCTGATTTTTGAGAAGACCAGCACAAGAACTAGATGTTCTTTTGAAGTGGCTGCTCATGATCTTGGAATGGGAACTACATACCTTGATCCTTCAGGTTCACAGATTGGCAAAAAGGAAAGCATTGCAGATACTGCAAGAGTTCTTTCAAGCATGTATGATGGCATTGAATACAGAGGCTTTGGACAGGAAATTGTTGAAGAACTTGCCAAATACTCAGATGTTCCTGTATGGAACGGACTTACAAATGAGTTCCATCCTACACAGATGCTGGCAGACCTTTTGACAATCAGAGAACAGTTTGGTAAGACAAAGGGTATTCACCTGGTATACATGGGTGATGCAAGATACAATACAGGTAATTCACTGATGGTTGTATGTGCCAAGATGGGAATGCACTTTACAGCCTGTGCACCAAAGAAATATTGGCCATCACAGGATCTGATAAACACATGTCAGGAAATTGCAGCTCAGACTGGTGCAGTTATTGATTTTGAAGAGGATCCAATCAATGGTACTGTTGGTGCTGATGTTATCTACACAGATATCTGGGTATCAATGGGTGAGCCTGATAGCGTATGGACAGAGAGAATTCATGATCTTCTCCCATACAGAGTTACAATGGATATTATGAATAACGCAGGTCCGGATTGCGTATTCATGCACTGCCTGCCTTCATTCCATGATCTTAATACTGGAATCGGCCGCGATATCAAGGAAAAATATGGCCTTGATGAAATGGAAGTAACTAATGAAGTGTTTGAATCACCTCGTTCAATTGTTTTCCGTGAGGCAGAAAACAGAATGCATACCATTAAAGCAGTAATGTATGCTACAATCTAATAGGATAATAATACGTCAGGGGTACTTGCTATCTCTGACGATATTTTTCTACAGGGAGAATACAAATGATTTTAGTTGTCGATGTAGGAAATACTAATATTACTTTCGGTGTTTTCAAAGGAAAAGAACTGGCAGCTTCCTTTAGGATGATGTCCAAGGCTGAACACACCTCAGATGAATACGGAATAAACGAAATTGCCATGCTGGAGGCACAGGGGATTAACAAGGATGATATTGAAGGAATTATCATAGCTAGTGTAGTTCCAAAGGTTATGCATTCCC
>JAZRKG010000196.1:0-7264 GCA_045646185.1 Butyrivibrio sp. | reverse complement strand
TGAAGCAATGGCAATGGCTGTAAACAACCTGAAGATTAAGCCTGATGTACTTCTTATAGATGCAGTTCATATACCTCAGCTCGAGAGCTTTAAACAGGTTTCTATAATCAAAGGTGATGCAAAGAGCATATCTATTGCAGCTGCAAGCATAGTTGCAAAAGTTACAAGGGATAGACTTATGGCTGAATATGCAAAAGAATATCCTGAATATGGTTTTGAACATAATAAAGGATATGGTAGTGCGGATCACATTGCTGCACTTAAAAAATATGGTCCATGTCCATTGCATAGAAGGAGCTTTATAGGCAATTTCGTGTAAGAATATTAAGGGAACGGTTAAATGAGTGGGATTAGTGATGTTTTAAATTCTAAAACAAATATCGTTACTCTCGGTAATGAACACCTTAGACAGGTAGATTCTCAGAGTGGCAGGGCTACTCTGAATTTATCTGCGGGTGATACCGTTTCTGGAAAGATTGTTTCTATTACAAATTCTGAAGATGGTTCAAGAACTGCCCTTATAGATCTGGGTAACAATTCAGCAATATCTGCAAAATTAAATGATGGAATGGCTCTTACAAATGGCCAGAATGTAGCATTTTTAGTCAGAAGTACTTCATCTAATACTCTTACATTAAGCCCGCTTTTTGAAAATACTGCTATTGATCCTAATACCTTGAAGGCTCTTAATGCAGCTGGTGTAGAAGTTAATAATGCTTCAATCTATATGGTTTCAAAAATGATGGAAAATGGCATGTCTATAGACAAAGCATCTATTGCGGATATGATGAATATAGTTAATCAAAATCCTGGTGCTGACATAGGCCATATGGTTGAAATGAAAAATCTGGGAATTGAGATTAATGATAATAATATCCAGACATATGAAGCTTATAAAAACTACGAACATCAGGTTTTGAATGAAATGACTTCAATCATGGAAGAACTTCCAGGTGCCTTTGATTCGCTGACCTCCAGCGGCAATATTCAGGGTGCTAATGACCTTTATGGGAATATTTTGCAGGTTATAACTGGAAATGGATCAGCTGCCCTTGAACAGTCAGGTCAAATAACAGGAGAGGCGACTGCCTCTGCTACAGAGGCATCTGAATCTGGAATGTCTAATGCTGCGGGAGAAATTGCTGATGAAAATGCAGTTTTATCCAATTCTTTAGATAGAACTAATACAAATATAACTGAGGCTAATGCTGAAAATATTATTAATTCAGGAGAGCAAAAATTTGCACTTTCTAATGAATTTATCACAAGGTTAAATGATTTAAGTCCTAAAGCAGCATTAGAACTGCAGAACATGCTTGAACAGGGCACAATATCAGAAAAAAATGTAGCTGATATTTTAAAAACCATAGCACGCGAATATGCGCAGAATGGCACTAATCCTGAAATGACAGAAGTCTTTAATAAACTTTTTTCTACAGATGATTTTAAGAAAATGGTTAAGAACCAGATGTCTACTCAGTGGCTTATAAAACCTGAAGAAGTAGAAGAAAAAGAAAATGTTGAAAAGCTCTATAACAGATTAAATGAACAGACCCGCCAAATGGCTCATATTCTTGAAAAGACTCTCGGTCAGGACAATCCATTGACTAAAACCGCGCAGAATCTGCAAAAGAATATGGACTTTATGAATGAGCTTAATCAGATGTTTACATATATACAGCTGCCTCTTAAAATGACCAATCAGAATGCTCATGGTGATTTATATGTATATGCCAATAAAAAGCATGAAAGAGCTGAAGATGGCAGTGTAAGTGCGATTTTGCATCTTGATATGGAACATCTTGGGCCGATTGATGTATATGTAAAACTAACCGGAAATAATGTTAAAACTAATTTTTATGTAGCTGATGATAGTGTGTTGGATATTATTTATGCCAATATTGATACTCTTGATGAGAGATTAAAGAATAGAGGTTATATCATGGAAGCAAAGATGATGCTGCATACTGATATGGACAACGATTCACCGGATGCTCCGATAGATGAAATGCTTGATATTAAAAAGCTTCCTGTAATTTCTTTTACATCTTTTGACGCACGGGCTTGATTTATAGGTAAACAATATGGCTGAAGAGAAAAAGAAGGTCAAAACCGCGGTTGCTCTATCTTATGATCCTAATGAAGACGGAGCACCAAAGGTCATTGCATCTGGTAAAGGTGCAGTGGCAGAAAGGATAATTGAAAAAGCTAAGGAATCTAATGTGCCAATTCATGAAGATGACAAATTGGCAGATACTTTATCGCGCCTTGAAATTGGCGAAATGATTCCGCCAGAGCTTTACGAGATTGTGGCTGAAATACTTGTCTTTGTGGATGCAATGGACAAAATAAAAGCCAAGCAGAAGTAATATATATGGACAAAAGAAACACAGGAAATAAATATGAGGACTTGGCATGTGAGTACTTGCTTGATCAGGGGTGCCAGATTCTTGAAAGAAACTTTAAAAGCAAAACAGGGGAAATAGATATAATTATTAAGGATAATGATTATATTGTCTTTATTGAGGTTAAATACAGAGCAGGCTCAGAATATGGCCAGGCACTTGAAGCAGTTAATTTTACCAAACAAAAGAAAATCTGCAGAGTATCTGATTTTTATAGATTAAAGAATAATATTGATGAATATAGTCTTGTACGGTTTGATGTAATTGCCATTGATTTTAATGGGAATGGGGCGCAAATTCAATGGCTACAAAATGCGTTTGATTATTTTCCCGGGAGGAAGTTTTAAGTATGTATAATGTAAAAAGAAAAGGCGATAAACCTGTTCTTATTCAAAAAAAGTTTAATGGGATGGAGTATCTTTCTTTTCCAGGGCTATCTGCCACAGGGATTGTTTCAAATGTTTTTTCAACAAGAATTGGTGGTGTAAGTACCGGCATATATTCAGAGGCTAACTTTAGCCATACAAGAGGTGATGATCCTGAACATGTGGATGAAAACTACCGCATAATTTCTGAAATCATGGGACATGGACATAAGCTGGATGATTTTGTATGTACCTTTCAGACTCATACTACTAATATTCGTGTGGTAAAGGATGAAGATAGAGGGAAAGGTGTTTGCAGAGAAAGGGAATACGTTGATGTAGACGGTCTTATTACTCACGTTCCTGGCATTATACTTTCTACATTTCATGCAGACTGCCCGCCAGTTTATCTGGTTGATCCTGTAAAAAAGGCTATTGGCCTTTGCCATTCAGGCTGGAAGGGAACACTTGGTGAGATATCAAAAAATGCCATTGAAGCTATGTCAAGAGAATATGGCTCTAAGGCAGAAGATTTTCACGCAGCAGTTGGCCCTTCTGTATGCCTTGACTGTTATGAGGTAAGTAGTGATGTGGCAGACAAATTTATTGAAAAATTTGGATTGAATCGGCTTTTGGAAAAAAATGCAATTATTGACAAAGGTAATGGCAAGTATCAGCTGGGGCTTTGGAATATTATTAAAATGTCACTTCTTGATGTAGGTGTAAAAGAACAAAACATTGAAATTACAGATATTTGCACCTGCTGTAATCCTGACTATCTGTTTTCTCACAGAGTTCAGCATGAAGACAGAGGCAATCTTGCTGCTTTTTTATGTTTGGAGAATTGATTAATAATCTTAAGAATCTTCTTAGTTATTTCTTAATAATTATTTGTTTTAATGATAATACGGAGGGATGAAATGTCTAATATTCTTGTTTGCGATGATGATCGCGAGATAGTTGATGCTATTGAGATTTACCTTCAACAGGAAGGTTTTAAAGTATATAAAGCTTATGACGGAGTAATGGCTCTTAAAGTACTTGCTGAAAACGATATACAACTGGCTATTATCGATATTATGATGCCTAAAATGGATGGTATTCACTGTACCATGAAAATACGAGAGACCAGCAGTATTCCAATTATTATTTTATCTGCTAAATCTGAAGATACTGATAAGATTCTTGGTCTCAATATTGGCGCTGATGATTATGTTTCAAAACCTTTTAATCCGCTTGAGCTGGTTGCGCGAGTAAAATCTAACATCAGAAGATATACACAGCTAGGAAATCTTGACACTACATCTGATGAAGCTCAGTACAAGGTATATGGTCTTGTCATTAATGATGAGTCAAAAGAGGTTACAGTAGATGGTGAGCTTGTAAAGCTTACGCCTATTGAATATAACATTTTATTATTCCTTGTTAAGAATAAGGGTAAGGTATTTTCTATAAACCAGATTTATGAAAATATCTGGAATGAAAATGCTATTGGTGCTGATAACACAGTTGCTGTGCACATCAGACATATAAGGGAGAAAATCGAAATCAATCCTAAGGAACCTAAATATTTAAAGGTCGTATGGGGCGTTGGCTACAAGATTGAGGACGATACCAAAAATTAATTAAAGGGTGTTTATATGAGAAAATCTATTACTTCCAAACAAAGGTCATGGCTTCGTTTTGTCCAGCATATAATGGCTGGAATTATTGCATTTATTGTAGTATTTGCTATTACTGGAACTAACATTATTATTGATGGGCTAAATGGAGAATATTCCTTTAACCTCAAGGAAGCTGATAGAGATCGGGAATATGAAGACTCATATCTTTTTAATAATATTCTTGGAAACAATATTGAAAATATAGTCAGACTTGTAGCAATTCGTACTCAGATGGAGACACAGGGAGAGTATGATAGTGAAAAGGAAGTGGATGTAACTGCTTTTGTTAACAGAGGAACAACACTTCCGGGTGATTATATTTCTGCATCTTACACACTTTCAAATCTTTTAAAATGGGCTCAGGCTGGATTTGAATATCAGACTATCGAATTCACAGCAGAAGAAAGTGATGACTTTTTAAATTCATATACTATTTATACACACCTTCGAAACAACTCAGTTTCTGGAGGTATGAATAGTTATCTTAATTCTCAAATTGAAAATAATAAGATACTTACTACAGTTTCAGGAAATAATACGCAGGACGGTTCAGGAACCCATACAGTTCTTATAAACAGATATCAGACTGTAGATGATAAAAACATTGAAGACTATGTTTCAACATGGACAGAATATAGTGAGCTGTGCTCAAACATAGTTGAAGCTGCCAGAGATCTGGAAACAAATTATTATGAATATCTTCAGTCTCTTAATTATTACAACTATGGCAATACCAATATAAGATATTACATAACTCGTACAATCGGTGGAAAGTCTGAGGTTTATACCAATGTTGATTCACTTATGGGAGAGACAACTGGCATAGATATTTTGTCTATGTTTCAGGATTATGGCAAATATATTTATTACTGCCCATATGAATTAAAGTACGATTCTAATACTCTTATTTCTGAGAATAATATTCAGGAAATGATTAAGAACTATGATTACGCATATCCTGACCAGATTAAGATTTATATTGGCGTAGATACTGTCAATTACCCATGCAAGGATGAGATTAGTCAGGGGAAGGCTGGCTTTTCACAATATGTTCCTTATTACAAGGAACTGTATGGCATATGCATTGTGGCGTTTTTAATCTATATTGCTATTGCTATATACCTTATTTACCATGAAGGATATATTAAATATTTGGTAAAAAAAGATGCTGAAGGAAAAGACGTTACACAAAAGCATATTTGGTATAGTAACGGAATCGCTTTGGAATTTAAGGATAAACTGTTTACAGAAATCATGGGACTTGTTTTCCTTTTGGCTATCATTGTTCCAATCCTGGTTTTATATATGCTACCAAGCTTTTTTGGCTCATCACTATATAACAGCAATCTCTATCCATTGATTGCTGCAGTGTTAGCTTTTTTTGCTGATTTTGCAATATGCTTTGGATTATATAGCTATGCAAGAAGAAGGAAAGCTCATCAGCTTTGGTATCAGAGCTTTTTACGCTGGATTCTTATTAATGGACGTAAGCTTATCATTAATATAATTGATAATAGTAATGTTTTTATCCGTACATTTATACCTTATCTACTGTTCCTTATTTGTAACCTTGGTCTACTGATACTTGGAATTCCTGGACTTGTTGTTGCTGTAATCATGGATGCAATTGTTGGTGTTAATCTGTATAACATCAATAAAGAAAGACAGGATATTATAAAGGGTATTAATAACATCAGGAATGGAGATGTAAGATTTAAAGTTAATTCATCAAATGTACATGGCGATAATGTAATTCTGGCTGACGCAGTTAATTCTATTGGTGACGGTATTGAAAAGGCTGTAAGCACCAGCATGAAGGATGAAAAGCTGAAAGCGGATCTCATTACTAATGTATCTCATGATATTAAAACGCCTCTTACATCTATCATTAACTATGTTGATTTGCTAAAACGCGAAAATATAGATAATTCTAAAGTTAAGGAATACATCACTGTTCTGGATGAAAAGTCTCAGAGATTAAAACAGCTCACAGAAGATCTGGTTGAAGCCTCCAAGATTTCTTCGGGCAATATTACAATGGAATTCGCCAGAATAAACTATGTAGAGCTGGTTAACCAGACAATAGGAGAGTTCTACGAAAAGTTTGAGCAAAAGGGTCTTAGACCAATATTTAGATTTGATAAGGCAGATATATTTATAATGGCCGATAGCAGATATTTGTGGCGTGTCCTTGAGAATCTGCTAAATAATATATTTAAATATGCTTTGGAAAATACCAGAGTCTATCTTGATTTAAACATTGTTTGTGATGCAGAAGGCAAGAACAAAGCTGTTTTATCAATCAAAAATATTTCTGCTTCTGAACTTAATAATATTAATGCTGATGACCTTACAGAAAGATTTATCAGAGGTGATGTTTCAAGAACAACAGAGGGTAGCGGACTTGGCCTTTCAATTGCCAAGAACCTTACAACTGCTCAAAATGGTAAATTTGAAATTAATCTTGATGGTGATTTGTTCAAGGTAAAAGTAGAATTTGAAGAAGTTCTTTAATCTTAATTTAAAAAGAAATGGCAGAGTCTTAACTGACTCTGCCATAATTTTTTATTCAAATAAGTGATCTGCCGTATCAACGTTGTTATTGTAAAGCTCAAGAGCTTTATGAATCTTTTCTGTAGGAACTGTTACGTTGGCAATAGAAGCATCGTGGTTGATGAAATCAATAATTGTAGCCATAAACTTACTCATATCAGCTCTTATTACATAAGGCTTATTGATGATTTCTTCATCCTGGTATGTAAGGTTGGTTGTTATTACAGCATCAAAATAACCATTTTCAAAACCTGCATCAAATTTATCCATACCATCT
>JAZRKG010000195.1:0-7312 GCA_045646185.1 Butyrivibrio sp. | reverse complement strand
ACGCCATCAGCATCATAATCCCAAACCTGGAACTGTGTATAGTGAGCACCAGAACGGATGTTGATACCAAGGTCGATTCTCCACATAAGTGAAGCAGAACCTGTTGCAAAATCCACATCATATGCGTCAAGGAATGTTGTTCCTGTGTATCCTGAGCCTGAGTTATCCTTTGCATTGCTTGGATACCACTTAACAATAAGCTCAAGATCGCCATCACCATTAAGATCACCAACAGACATATCATTTGCTGTATATGTTGCTGTGCTGCCATCTGGCATTGTCTGATCTGAAGGTCTGTTTAACTGGAATTCCTGATACTGGTTGTTCCATACTGCTGTATCAACAGCTGAAAGACCAAGTGCTGCATCGTTTGAACCAACTACTTTATATGTATCTGAACTGCTGCCGCCCTCATCGATACAGTTTGTAACTTTAAGTCCTGAAGCAATTGCTTCGCCATTTCTGTATACTGTAAAGCTTGTATTTACACTGTTGTCTGAATTCAAATCGCCTTCAAAAGCTCTCCAGCTAAGGTATACACCAGATGTAATCTCATTACCCTCTGTGTCTGTTGCAGTAACCTTTGTCTCTGCACCAGCATCACCTGAAAGGTTAATTGCTACAAGTGCTCTTGATGAATATGACTCAAGTCCGCCTGCAACAAGCTTTCCAACAATTGGTGTAATGCATACGTCTGACATCTCACCGATACCACCTGCATTAAGAGCAGCTACCTTATAGTAGTAGTGGATATTGGTATTTACTGTATCATCTGTATAGGATGTTGTCTTTGACTCACCTATCTTTTCATATTCTTTAAATGCTTTATCGCTCTCAGGTTTCTGTGAACGATAGATAATGTACTTAATAACTCCTTCTGATGTCTCATTTGCATCCCATTCAAGAGTTACATAGTTCTGAAGCTCTGTTGCTGTAGCTTCTGGGCTTGTGCAAACAACATTTTCAGGAGCTGATGGAACTTCAACGCTCTCATCAAGCATTGACTGTGTTACAACGTTACTTGCAGGTGACTCAGTTCCCTCTGCATTGGTACATGTCATATAGTAGCTATATGTTTCACCCAAATCTGCAATCATTGCTCTGCAGTCAAGCTCTGAATCAACAAGTTCCTGAGCTGTAAATGTCTTAGCTACGCTGTAGCTTGTATCACTTTCAGCCTTCTGATATACAGTATAGCTTACTGCATCATCCACTGTTCCAAAGGATAAGAGGAAGCTTGCCTTTGTACCATCAAATGAAAGCTCTGTAATAGTAAGGTTAGATGGTGCTGTAAGAAGGCTTGTAATTGTCATACCGTTGATGTATGTATTAGAACCGCCTACCACGATATTGAGCTGGCCATCTGTAACAGCTACTGTTCCTGTGCAGCTTCCAAGTGCCTGCTTTGTTGAAATAGAACCAAAGGATACACCCTCTGCTGTGTAGGAAACCTTAATTGTACTTGTTCCTGGAAGAAGATCGCAGGCATAAATTGTAACTTCGTAAGATCCATTTGGAAGATCTACGGCAAACTCACCTGAACCAAGGTTGAAGTCATCTGCCATGGCTGATGAATCATCATTACCGTTGCCGCTACGATTACGTCCATTATTTGGAGCTGTAAGCCAGCCATAACCAAGTGTTGCATCATATAACTGATTCTGATTTACACCTGTCCAGCCGTCCATTGTAGCTGAATCGTTATAGTTAAAGTCAAACTTAAGTCCTGCTTCTTTTGTGGAAACAGTGATAATCTCTGAGAACTCACCTGTTCCAAAGCTGTTCCATGCTGCTACTGCATAAGCATAAGTAACACCTGATTCACAGCCTGAATCTGTATAAGCAGTCTTTGTTGATACTGAATACTTTGTAGCCTCTGAGAAATCAACATCCTCAGCTGTCTGTCCGTCTTCAAGTTCCTGACGGAAGATATAGTACATTTCAGCACCTTCTGCTGCTGTCCAGGAAAGTGATACGCTTGTAGCACCAACAGATGTTGTCTCAAGGTCTGTTACCTGTGCAGGAGCTTCTGTTGCAGCCTTCATAACAACTAATGATGCAAGATCATCCAGCTGATCATTGAAGGAAAGTGCATATTCATTGTCTACTCTGTCTGCAAAATCAAGAATACCCTGAGCTACAGCCTGTGAGAACTTGTATGCACCATACCACTGAAGATGAGTGTTATCTGTTGCACCACCTGAGTATGCGCCTTCATATTCGCCAGCTGCTACATGAAGGAAGAGTGATTCAGCACCAACTGCGCCGAAGTCTTCACAGATATCACCTGAACGTGTTGTCAGATCGATAAGAGGAATATCATACTCACTTGCAAGTGCGATCATAACCTGACGGTATGCATCGAAATCGCTGTTCCATGTAACTGTGCCATCATCGTTTGTCTTGTAGCTGTATCTTGATACAGGAGTTACAAGTACAGGTGTTGCACCTCTCTGGTAAGCAGCTTCAACATACTGCATGATGTATTTGCTAAAGTCGCTGCTGGATACATAACGATTTGGTCTTGAATAAGTTGCATCGTTGTGTCCCCACTGAATAAAGAGGTAATCACCAGCCTTAATATCTTCAAGAAGGTCTTCTAACTTACCTTCTGAAATAAAGCTGCTTGAAGAACGTCCACCGATTGATCGGTTCTCAATAATAGCATTTTCTGTTTCGTAAACCTGAGCCTGTGAATATCCACAGTCGTCAGCTTCTCTTTCTTCAACTAATTCGCCAAACCACTCTGATAATACCTGCCCCCAACCTGTCTGAGGATAGTAGTAGGAATCATAGGTCTGAACTGTTGAATCAGATGCTATATAGATAGTTGGCTTTGAGCCAGCTTCCTGTGTCTTAAGACGAGTAACCTTAACTTCTGAAAGGTATACTGTATTTTCACTTGCTGCATCAATTGTTGTAGCTGAACTTCCTACGAGGAACTTCAGGTTCAACTGTCCGTCTACAAGGTTTGTCTCGTAAGTAGTTGTTACAGAGCTTCCAGCTGCAACCTCTACGCTACTAACCTGTGTAATGTCTTCAGCTTCAAGATATGCTGTATAAGCTGAATCTGTTGGGTTTGTCAGAGTAACCTCAACTTCATAGTCCGCATTATACAAATCAATATCAAATGTTGATGTATTCTCATATGTAAATACGCCATAGCCTGAGCTTTCTGTCTCAGTCCAAACTTTACTGCCTATAGCAACATATGATGCTTCATCTGATACGTTACTTGCAGAACCAGATGTTACATTTGCAACACGTGGATAGTATACGCTGCTAACCCAACCTGCTGCCTCAGTATTGTAATCTACATCACTAAATCCATAGCCTGTTTCTTCAGAATAAGTATTCTCTGAAGATACATCTTTATCTGTACCAAATTTGAAATCTACGATTACAGTATCTTCTGTAAAGTTCTCATAACCATCTTCGCCCTGCTCGATTGCCATTGAGGTAGCTGTACTTCTAAGTGTTGCACCAAGAACTGTAGCTGTCTCTTCCTCTGAGCTGGCAGATGAAGCTGCGTCTGAAGATGCCTCTTCTGAACTTGCAGATGATGAAGCGTTAGATGATGCCTCTTCTGAACTTGCCAGTGATGCTGCATCTGATGATGAGTCTTTAGAGTTTCCCTCTGAACTGTCATCAGCTTCTTCATCTTTCTTGGCCGAAGAACCTGCAGCAGCCGCTGCGTTGTCTGTATCTTCCTCAGAAGTTGTTGGAGATACTGTAACTTCTGCTGTTGATGCGGAAGATGAAGCCTCATTAGCTGAAGCACCTTCCACGGCAGATGTAGCATCCACATTTGCAGCGTATGCTGTAATAGAAGATCCTACAAAGACGCTTGAAAGCGTCATGGAAATACTTGTAGCAAAGGTCACTGTTCTAATCACAATATTGTGACGTTTGCCTGATTTTCTGCTGCCCTTTACAAAGCGTCGAAAATCATCACTACTGCGCAATTTCCCCATTATGTAATTTTCCTCCTCCCGTGAGTCACAAACTATTAAATTTCCCTTAAAATCATTTTTAATGAAAATATACGCAAAAATGCAATTATCCCCCTCAAAACAATTGCATTTTTACTAATTTAATCTCCCCTTCATAGTTGGATTCATTAATTTGTGACAAACTTTATTTTTATTTGCCCTTAAATTTTATAAATAATTAACATTTTCTACAATGCAATTTCAAAATAATATTGTGCAATTTCGACTTTTTATTGCGCAAATAAAATAAAAAGAAAAGCTCCTTTCAAAAAACTGAAAAGAGCTTAATTTTGTGAGATATGTATTTTAAAAACGCTTAGGAAACTGAGCTTATTATAAAGCTTTTATTCTATCTACTGCTGCCACTGTATTTTCATAGCTTCCAAAGGCTGTAAGTCGGAAATAGTGCTCTCCGCTTGGTCCAAATCCTGAGCCTGGAGTTCCAACAACTCCTGCTTTATCCAGCAGATAATCAAAGAACTCCCAGCTGGTCATATTATCTGGTGTGCGAAGCCAGATATATGGAGCATTTTTACCGCCAGATACTGTGTATCCAGCAGTCTTAAGACCATCCAGGATATATGCAGCATTCTTCATGTAATACGCAACCTGCTCTTTTATCTGAGCCTTGCCTTCCTCTGAATATACAGCCTCTCCAGCCTTCTGAATAATGTAAGGGGCACCATTATACTTGGTTCCGTGTCTTCTTGCCCAAAGACTGTGCACCTCAACCTCTTTTTCACCATCATAAGTATGGGCTTTAGCCTTAAGCTCATGAGGAATAATTGTTGCGCCAAGTCTTGTACCTGTAAATCCAGCATTTTTGGAAAAAGACCTAAGTTCTATTGCGCAACTTCTTGAACCTTCACACTCAAAAATAGAATGAGGTACATCGCTCTCGGTAATATATGCTTCATAAGCAGCATCATATATTATTACCGCGCCAACCTTATTGGCATAATCAACCCATTCCTGAAGCTGAGCCTTGTTGATGGTTGCTCCGGTAGGATTATTTGGAAAGCAAAGGTATATGATATCAGGTGTTTCGGCTGGGATTTCAGGAGCAAAGCCATTTTCAGCAGTACATGGCATATATATCACATTGCTCCATACCTGTGTATCAAAATCATATGAGCCTGTACGTCCAGCCATTACATTCGAATCAACGTATACAGGATAGACAGGGTCACAAACAGCTATTTTGCTATCTTTGTCAAAAATTTCCTGAATATTGGCAGAATCACTTTTTGCTCCGTCTGAAATGAAGATTTCGTCAGGGGCAATATTGCAGCCTCTTTCCTGGAAATCATTTATAGCCATTGCTTTTCTAAGAAATTCATAGCCAAGGTCTGGCGCATATCCATGAAAGCTCTCAGCCACTGCCATTTCATCCACTGCACTGTGCATTGCTTTTATAACTGCAGGACACAGAGGCTGTGTGACATCACCGATGCCAAGCCTGATAATCTTTTTGTCAGGATGCTCCGCTGTATACTCAGCAACCTTTTTTCCAATGGTAGAAAAAAGATAACTTCCAGGTAATTTCAAATAATCTTCATTTAGTCTAAACATTGTAGTAATTCTCCTTTATATATTTTCTTAAATATCGCCTTCAAACACTGTGGTTGCAGGGCCTGTCATAAATACAGTATTCTTGGCTTTATCCCATTTGCAGATAATGTCTCCGCCAAGAACATGAACTGTGATTTCGTCTTCAGTCCTGTTATTTAGCGCGCAGGCAACTGCTGTAGCGCAGCATCCGGTTCCGCAGGCAAGTGTTTCGCCAGTACCTCTCTCCCACACTCTCATATGTACATTTTTAGCATCATCTACTACTACAAACTCTGTATTTGTGCGCTTTGGGAAGTATTCATGGTTTTCAAAAAATGGACCATACTTTTCAATATCAAATGTTTTTATATCTGTTCCGTCTGGCAGGAACACAACAGCGTGAGGGTTGCCCATGGACACGCAGGTCATCTTAAACTCTTTTCCCTGAACAGTAATTGGATAATCCACAATCTTATCCCTTTTCATCGCATCACCATCAAGCGCAACCGGCACCTTTGATGGTTCAAGGATTGGTGCATTCATATCGACTTTAACTTTGGTGACATAGCCATCTTCCACCGTAAGGTCCAGAATCTTTACAGCTCCGGCACTTACAATCTTTATTGTCTCTTTATCTGTTAATCTGTGGTCATAGACGTATTTTGCCACGCATCTGATACCATTTCCGCACATTTCAGAGCGGCTTCCATCTGCGTTGTACATTTCCATCTCAAAATCAGCGCTTCCATCAGGTACTGGATTGATGAATATTACTCCATCTGATCCAATTCCAAAATGTCTGTCAGAAAGCTTTCGCACAAGCTCAGGCTTTTGATCGCTGTCGATCACTTCCACAGCTCCGTTTATATATACGTAGTCGTTTCCACAGCCTTCCATTTTAGTAAAATGCATATCTTTTCCTCCGCAAAAATTGTAAAAAAGGGCATACATCATTAAAGATATACGCCCTTGTATATAAGTGATTTTAAAAGCTTTCTGCTTTTATCGCAATATTTATTTTTTTAATTTTCGCTTTCAGCTGCTTTTAAAGCCTCTGCAATTACCTGATCCATGTTGTAGTACTTGTACTGACCAAGACGTCCTCCAAAAATAACATTTTCAAAGCCATCTGCCATTTTCTTGTACTCAGCATAGAGACCATTATTGCGTTCATCATTCATTGGATAATATGGTTCATCGCCATGCTTCCAGGTAGCCGGGTATTCGCGGGTTACTACTGTACCATGTCCCTTGCCATACTCAAAATGCTTATGCTCAATTATACGAGTGTATGGAACTTCACGCTCAGTATAGTTAACTACAGCATTTCCCTGGTAGTTATCTACCTCTGGCATATCCTCAGTCTCAAATCTAAGTGATCTGTACTCAAGAGTGCCAAGCTTGTATCCAAAGAACTCATCTATCATACCGGTAAATACTATCTTGCCAAAGCTGTCTCCCTTTACTGAGGCAAAAGGCTTCTCTGGCAATCCGTCAGCCATTTTAACAAAGTTATAGTAATCTATTCCTGTTCTGATTTCAATGCTTCCTTCAGGAACGTTATCTGATTCGTCGTCGCAAGGCTTTGTACCAAGCATCTTTTCAAGCATCAGTGTATAGCCACCCATTGGGATGCCCTGATAAAGGTCGTTAAAATAGTTATTATCGTATGTGAATCTAAATGGAAGTCTCTTTATGATAAAAGAAGGAAGGTCTGTGCAATCACGTCCCCACTGCTTTTCAGTATATCCTTTTACAAGCTTTTCATA
>JAZRKG010000194.1:0-46080 GCA_045646185.1 Butyrivibrio sp. | reverse complement strand
TAGCCTACATAAATTGTAGCAAATCAGGAGCTCTATTAATATAGTTTTGCTTCACTTTTTAGGTGAAAATGCAAATTTTTATAGTAGTAGTATATATGCGGCATTTGAGCGATTTTAATCTATTGCCGTGAATAATTCAGGCTAAATGAAAAAACATCAAAACATCGTTATGTAAGAAATAGTAAATGATATTGATATCAGTTAACTGATTTTTCTTATCTAAATGACATTGGGACGGGGTTAGCGGTCCATTTTGAGGAAGTAAATGGTCCTATAACCCCGTCCCGGGGGTCCATTATTTCTGGTGCAATTTATGCTCATTTTCAATTAGCAGCTTTTTTCGGTACTGTGTGGGTGTGATGGAGTATTTTTTCTTGTATTGAGCAGTAAAATAGGATGCGTTTAAGTAGCCTACGCTGTGCGCTATACAAGCGATACCCATTTCTTGATGTTTTTTTAATAAATCATTGGCGGCAGACAAGCGCATCTGTGATAGATAATCCGGGAATGATGAGCCAACCTGAGCCTTAAATGTTCTACTGAAATGAGAAATACTAATATGATATTTATCAGCAACCATACCAGCACTTATATCAGGATCAGAGTAGTGTTCATTAATATATTCCAAAATAACAGAGATTATTGCATCGTAATAATCATTTTCAACGAAATCACTTTCTGGGACTGCTTTGCTGTTTTCTTCTGTTTTTTTCTCATGTCTTGCAGCAGTACAATTTACTGTGGCACATTCTCTTTTTATAGAGCCGTTACTTATCCATATTGAAAGCTGCCTTATCAAAAAGTATGACAGTGCTATAAGGAAAAGAGTTACCATGATAAATCTTCTGCGAACTCTGTAATAAACGGCAGAAATATTGCTGTAATTTGCTACATGTATAAGATATCTATCTGAGGAAATTGGAATATATGAAAGAATGCATTTTTTATCGTCGATTTCTTTTAACGAAATAAAAATCGAAGTATCAGCATCAATATTTTCAATAACGCGGTTACTGGCTTTAAGACCAATATAATTTGGACTGGTGAAATTTATGATGATAAAGCCGTTTCGGTCAACGATATAGAGCTGGTCGTTTTCCATATCATCAGTTTTTATTGCAGGCATGGAATCAGAATTTTCTATTAGATACGATAAAGAAGACAATGACTTTTTTTCATTAAGGCGATACTGCTTATTATAAAAGATTTTAAAGCAGACATACCCTAGCAGATTCATCGAAATAATTAAAACAGCGCTGACAAAAAAGAAGGATAGATATATCCTTTTACGATAGTCAGAAAGACTTAGTATATTTGTGTTCATTTCCCTATGCTAAAACCCCCAAAACGTTCTATGCAAGCCAATTATAGCATATATAGCAAATATTTTATAAGATAGCAAATTATTAATATTGTATTAGTATATCCTTAAAACCTAGAATTAGAAGTGTGTTTGACGGATGCTGTTAATGAGAACCGCACAGCACAGGTATTAGTAAGAATATTGTTTTAGGGGATAAGGAGGACAAATGGCAAAAAAAGTTTTGAAAGCATTATCAAGATTTATGGTGGTAATATTGCTTGTCGCTGGCTCGTTTGGGGGAGCATTTTCTGGAAGCGGCATATTAAGTAATGCTACCATCAAAGCTATTGCAGCAGTTAGTTACCCACACCAGGCTGTCAATTTCAGTGCTTATACATCAGGCAGAAATATGACAGAATCAGGTTCATCTGTTGTTACTCAAAATGAAACCGGTAATCTGACTGAGAACTGGGAAATCGTGTATGTTTCAAGTGGAGTCTACAATATTGTTAGCATGAATGACGGACTGTATCTTACATCCGACTCAAATGGCAATGTTTCTGTGGCCTCCTATTCAGGCAATTCTCCACAGCAGTGGAATATTACCGGGGTAAAAACAGATTGCGAAGGCTATTATCTATATTATGAAATTGTAAATGTCTATACCGGAAAGGCTCTTACCTATTATCAGGATTCTAATACAGTAGGCAGTGCTTCCTATACAGGGGATGGCGCCCAGCTTTGGAAACTCAACCTCTATGGTCAGCAGGGCTTTTCAGCCAACTGCAAGATCTCTTCCGGAGAAAAAGCAGCTACAATAGGCGGTGTTCTTGGACAGACAGTGTATGCTTCTGATGCAAGTACTCTTATCAACTATCTTAATTCAACATCTCCTCTGACCATTGTTGTTACGGCAGCTATCGATATGAAGAGCTACTCAAATACAAGGATCAGAGACAATAAGACTATCGTTGGCGCTTATGGTGCAGGCGTTATTTATGACTGCCAGCTTCGTACCAATGATGCATATGGTGCTACAAATGACAGCCCATCAGATAATATCGTATTTAGAAACATTGATTTTGAGGCAAAAAATGTTGAGGATAGGATTCTTATAAATGTTTGGTCCTCAAGACAGATATGGATTGACCATTGCACCTTTAACAGCACACTGACAAGAGCAGTTGATGAAGTTGGAAAGTTTATCTGGATCAACACCCCTTATGACAACTATCTGGATGCAAAGGACATCAACAGAAGCCCTGATTTTGTAACTATTTCTTATTGTACTTTTACCAACAGATACTGGACTGTTGCTTATGGAACACAGAATAGTGAGACCAGCAGATGCCGTACAACTCTTTTGTACAACATGTGGAGTCAGGATGTTAGAAGAACTCCTCAGATTGGTAATGGTAACGGACATATCGTTAATAATTACTTTGTTGGAACAGACTCAGGAATACCTGATGGATGTGCTCAGATAATAGGAGGAGATGGTTCTACAATGGTTAGTGAGAACTGTCGTTTCCAATCATTGTATGGATATGAAATTTTTGGAGACACTAATTATCGTGACTCTGGCTCTTATACATCAAAGACCAGCTCATCAACTCCTGTTGCTTTAAATCACACATCAAAATATTCAACAACAACCTGGACACCAAGCTCAAATTATGGATATTCTCTTCTTAAGGCATATGATTCAAACGGCTTTGATACTAAGACATGGGTTGGAATAAATGCAGGTGCCAAGTCAAGTGCATCAGATATCAATTATATTACAGATGATGACCAGAGAAGTTGGGTGGTTACTACATATACTTCACCTTTGGCAACAAGTACCTTCTCATCTGCTTATACTTCAAGCTCTGCGTCAACATCATCTGGTTCCGGCACAACAACTACTACAACTACGACAACAACTACTACTTCTACAACAGCTGCCAGCTTTGTTGATGGTTCAGCATTTATGATAAAAAATGTTAATAGTGGCTTGTATCTGGATGTAGCAGGCGGTAGCGCAGCTAATGGCGTAAACGTACAGCAGTGGGGAGCTTCAGACTCAGCTACATACAACACCTGGAGATTATTCTCTGCTGGTGATGGATATTATTACATTGTATCAGCAGTAGGTGACACAGCTACCTACGTGCTTGATATTGCCGGAAAAAAGACAGCAAATGGAACAAACGTTGAGATTTATAATTATAACGGTGGTACAAACCAGATGTTTAAGTTTGTACAGAACTCAGATGGTTCCTATAAGATTCTTACAAGAGTCAGTGGTGATGCATCCTGCGTGGAAATAGCAAATGGAAGTACCAGTAGCGGAGCGAATGTACAGCAGTACGCAGTAAATGGCTACAACTGTCAGGACTGGATACTTGAAGCTGTTGAAGATCCTGGTGTAGCAATGGATACTTCTGCTGTTTATACAATTCAGAATGTGAATAGCGGTCTTTTACTTGAGATTGAAGGTGGAAATACCAGTGCTGGAACCAATATTCAGCAGTGGGGTAATGGAGGTTATGATACTCAAAAATGGTTTTTGAAATCCTTTGGTAGTGGCAATTATTATTACATACGCTCTCAGGCTGATGCTTCTGCAGTTCTTTGTGCAGAAGGCTCCACAAGTGGCAGTAATATCGATATTCAGACCTATACTACCAAGAACAGCTCAATGCTGTTTAAATTCTGCAAAAACCTGGATGGTTCTTACACAATTAAAACAAGAGCATCCAGAGAAGCCTGCGTAGTAGAAGTTATAAACGCAAGCACAGCAAGTGGTGCAAACGTACAACAGTGGGAACTTAATGGCAATGCCTGCCAGCACTGGTACGTTAACGCTCAGTAATGACATAAAAATAAATACTCTTACTAATACATTAAAACACCCTGCTATTACGGCAGGGTGTTTTTGCCTAAATACCCCCGTCCCGGGGGTATTTAGGCAAAAAGAAGCCCTGCGCTGATATTACGCAAGGCCTCTTTATATAAAGTATTATCCGTTTTTGGCTTTAAAATGTACCTGCAGGGATGGGTATACTCCGTGGACAAATCCAAGGATATAACCTCCATTCATAAGAGCACTTCCCAAATAGACCTTCTTCTGGGTCTGAACAACTTCATGACCGGAAGAATAGATGTAATCCACCTCGTAGAGAGTGCCAGGTTCCAATCCTGCCAGCTTAATAGCTGGAATTTCAGGATTTGCACCTATCTGAGTGACTACTGCATTTAAAAGTACTTCCTTTTTATCTTCGGAAACAAATTCCCATGAGGTAAAGTAATCTTCAGACTCTTTGGTATCTAGTCTGTAATAACGTCCCTTCTGAATAAGCTCATAAAATCTGTTGAAACTCTCAATCTGCTTTCTAACACACTCTTTTTCAGAATCTGAAAGCTTTCTTGGATCAAGCTCATATCCAAAGGTACCAGACATGGCGACAATAGCTCTTGTATCAATAGGAACCTGTCGGCCATTCTGATGATTTGGAGATGCAGAGACATGGCTTCCAACAGTACTTATAGGGTATCCATAAGATGTTCCCTTCTGAATAATCAGTCTGTCTATAGCATCAGTATTATCTGAGCACCAGATCTGCGGGCAGTAGAACAGCATACCTGCATCAAACCTTCCTCCACCTCCGGAACAGCCTTCAATCATCAGGTTTGGATAAGCTTCAGATAATCTGTGCAGTAGCTCGTATGTACCAAGAATAAATCTGTGAGCAATCTCTCCCTGATTTTCTGCTATCTCAGCGTTGGAATATACATTGGCGAGCGACCTGTTAAAATCCCATTTTACATATTCGATATTGGCGCTATCAAGAATCTTTGACATGGATTCATAAATATAGTCAACAACATCTTCACGCGACATATCCAGAACCATCTGATTTCTGCCCATAACAGGCTTTCTGCCTGGCTCAGAAAGTGCCCACTCAGGATGCTTTCTAAAAAGGTATGAATCTTCATTTACCATTTCCGGCTCAAACCATATTCCAAACTTCATTCCCAAACTGTTTGCATGATCTGCAATCTTTTTGATACCACCTGGGAGCTTAGCTTTATTAACGAACCAATCACCAAGTCCGGCATTGTCGTCGTTTCTTTTGCCAAACCAGCCATCATCCAGAACCAGCATCTCGCAGCCCAGCTCTGCTGCAGCATCTTCTATTTCTATTATCTTTTCTTCATCAAAGTCGAAATAGGTGCCTTCCCAGTTATTGATCAGGACAGGCCTCTTTACATTCCTGAATTTCCTTGGGCATACATTGTCTCTGATTATTCTGTGATACAAATAGCTTAGTCCGTTAAAGCCTTCACTACTGCATGCCAGTATAACCTCAGGTGTTTCAAAGCTCTCACCCTCTCCCAGTTTCCAGGCAAAAGAAGTACTGTCAATCCCACTTATTATGCGAATGCTTCCTGCCTGATCTTTTTCAACTTCCTGAGCATGACCGCCAGAATAGACCAACATAAATCCATAGGCAATACCATTGTTTTCTGTAGTTGTACCATCACATAAGATCACAAAAGGATTCTGATGATGTGAACTTGCTCCTCTTTTAGAGCCTGCTATCTGGATATCATGTAATACCGCTGTTCTCTCTATCTTTCTTTCAAAAGCATGTTTCCCATGAAAATGAATAAAATCCATATCCATACGTGGAAAATCCATACTCATGGAAGCTGCTTTTGTAAGAGTATAGGTCTCTTTTGCAAAATTCGTAATTCTTGAGCTTCTTGTAATAATATCTTTTTCTTCAAAAACGCTATATATCAGTTCTACCCTGATGCCTGCAGCATCATCTGAAAGTTCGATGATAAGGGAATCTGTCTTATCCTCCATTTCTCTTACATAAGGCAGTTCCTTAAGCTCTCTTTTCCCTGAAAAAATAGTGTGTTTTGAATATCTAAGATCTGTTGTCCTGCTGCCGTTTTGAGAAAAACCTGTAAAAGCACTGATTCTATAATCTCCCGCCCCATAGGTGCTATACTCAAAAGGCAGTGTATCCGGAGAAGTACCCCTATCTCCACTGGCTTCGTAACTGTTTCCTGAAAAGCCCCTGTCAATTGTGGTAATCAGATAACTCATATCCTCATTTCCCACAGCTGGACCGTAGAAGGAATGAAGCACCATATTATATTCATTTATCTTTATCTGATACTCTGTATTTTTAGTGTTTAAGAAAAACACTTTGTTTTCATTATCAAAAATAATAGACATTTCCTATCTCCCTGGAAATTATAGTTTTCCTCCAGAGGTAGCAATTCCCTCAACAAACTGTTTCTGGAAGATAATATAAATAACAATCATAGGCACTATGGCAAGTACTGCTGCTGCCATCATTGTAGGATACTCGCTTCCATACTGGCCCTGCATTTTGGCAAGTCCGGCACTAAGAGTTGTTGTAGCTGAATTAGTACAAACAATCATAGGCCACATAAGATCTTTGAAAGCGAATAATGCAGTAAATATTCCAAGTGAAATCATTGCAGAACGGGTAAGTGGCAACATAATAAATAAAAATGACTGTCCAATATTACATCCGTCAATCTGCGCCGCTTCCTCCAGTTCTTTGGGCAGTCCTTGATAAGCAGTCTTTAAAAGGTATGTACCAAAGGCTGTAACTAACCCCGGAAATACAAGTCCTGCCGTTGTATTAAGAAGGTGCAGTTTTGAAACCATCAGATACTGTGGAATAATGAATATCTGTGATGGTATCATCATCTGAATAAGCACAAGGGAAAACATAATCTTTTTCCCAGGAAATTCGAGTCGTCCAAAGGCGTATCCTGCCATGGTTGCGGTAAGACAAGCGCAAACAACTCTGAAGAATATAAGTAAAATTGTATTCTTATAAAGCGTTAAAAAGTTATAGCTTTCCCAAACAGTTGCAAAATTCTCAAAGTGCCAGCCATTGTGTGGCAAAATATAAAACGGACTTACAGAAATCGCTTCCTGATTGGTCTTTAAAGCTGTGAGTATCATCCAGGCAAATGGAATGATCATTATTATTGCCATTATGATAAGCACAATATAGGTTAAAATTTTATTTACTAAATATCTTGTACTGGTTTTCATAACAAATCCTCTTTTTTAATCTCTTTTTAAAAAGAAATACTCAGGCTACTTAGTTGTAGAAAACAAACTTCTTTTCCATCTTTTGAAGAATAAAAGTCACGATCATGATAAATACTACAAGCACAACCACAATGGCTGCTCCATACCCTCTGTTTGAATTAGTAAAAGCATAGGTATAGAAAAGATATACGATTGACTGTGTCTTGTTCAGAGCCAGATTTGTTTTGTCCATGACCATAAACATCAGGTCAAATATTGTTAAGGCTCCGATTATTCTTGTCTGTACAATGAAAAATGTTGTAGGACTAAGAAGAGGTACTGTTATATTAAAAAACTGACTTAAGCCTGATGCTCCATCTATCTGAGCTGCTTCGTAATAATCACGTGGAATTTCCTGAAGTCCTCCAATAAACAGAACCATGTTATATCCAATAATGGACCAGACTCCAATAAATCCAACACTTATCCATGCGATATTAGGATCAGAAATCCATGCAATATTCGTATGGAAAAAATTATTTAAAAGTCCGAATTGCTGATTATACAGCCATTTCCACACCATAGCCACAGCTGCTGGTGCACAGACCATAGGCAGGAAGAAGAGTGTTCTAAATAATGTTTTTCCCGCAAGCTTTTTTTGCAAAAGAACTGCAAGAATTAGAGCAATCACAATTCCAACCGGAACCTCAATTATTGTGTATTTAATTGTATTCCATAGAGACTGCCAGGTTTCTCCTGCTGTGAGGACTGAGGTATAATTAGCCAGTCCCACAAATTTATTGCCTTTACCAAAGTCTCCTGTTTTACAGAAAGACTGATAAACAGTATATATAGCAGGATAAAAATTAAGAATTATCAATCCCAGCATTGTTGGTGTTATGAACGCCCAGCCCCATATCATTTGTCTTTTCTGAGAAGGACTCATTTTCTTCGCACTCATCTTCCATCTCCTTATATAGCCTATTAACAATTAACTAATTATTCTGCAGCGATTGCTTCCTCGATAATAGTCTGTGCATTTTCGCATGCCTGCTCCATCAAAGATGCATCTTCAGGATTCTGCCAAGCATCAAGGAATGCTCCTGCCTGCTGAATCTTGTCTTCCCATACTGTTGTGTTTCTTGTGTATGGTCTGAAGTAAAGGTCGCCTTCTTCTTCAGCTCTGATAAATGCTGAAACATCCATTCCATCGAATGCGCTTGCAAAAGCATCAGATACGCCCTTCATACCGCCCATTGTTACGCCAAGCTCTGCCTGCTTTTTCTGTCCTTCCTCTGAGCAGAAGTAAGAAATAAGATCATAACATGCCTGAGGGTCTTCAACGTTTGCGTTAGCAGCCCAGCCAAGTCCGTTGTAGCAGGAATATCTCTCGCCTTCATCGCAGGTACCATTTTCATTAGTATCAGCATAAGGAAGCATTGCCCATGCATAATCAGCAGAATTCTCAGCTGTATAGAAAGAATTGATCATCCATGAACCCTGAGTGATCATAGCTGTCTTGCCTGACTTAAAGAGTGAATCAGTACCTGTTTCTGCAACTACTGACTGAGGAGCACCTACTGTAAGGAGCTTTCTCATCATTTCCATACCAGCCTTTGCTTCATCAGAACCAATTGTTGTTCCCTTGTGGTCTTCTGTGATAACCTGAGCGCCATAATCATAAACAAGGTTGTACCAGCCATCCTGGTTGTTTGAAGTATTCATGGCCATACCATATACTTCGCCACCTGAAGCCTCTGTGATTGTCTTTGCAGCTTCATACATATCTTCCCATGTCCAGTCATCTGTTGGGTACTCTACGTTGTACTCATCAAAGATTGCCTTGTTATAAAGAAGAGCGATTGTGTCGTGATCCTTTGGAAGTGCATACTGCTTGCCATCACTGTTATATAATGCCCAAACGCCTTCATAGTAATTAGCTTCATCGATGTTGCTGTCAGCGCTGATGTAATCTGTAAGGTCAAGAAGAATGTCGTTTTCCATATACATCTGTGCTGTATTGGAATGCATCCAGAATACGTCTGGCATCTCACCGCCTGAAGCACCTGCTTCAAGAAGTGTCCAGTAGTTATCCCAGTCAACTACCTCGATTGTTACCTTAACTCCAGATGTTGCGCTCCAGTCATCAGCTATCTGCTGAAGGCCTTCTCTCTGGTTGTTGTCCCAGATATTTATTACGATTTCATCTGTTGTATAATTCTTTGTCTCTGTTGTAGCACTTGTATCAGTTGTCTGAGTATCAGTGCCAGTTGTTGTGCTTGTTTCTGTAGCAGATCCGCAGCCCATAAGGCTAGCTACCATGAGTCCGCAAATACCAAGTGAAATAAGTCTCTTTTTCATTTTTTTCCTCCAATTTTTAATCCACATTAGTAACATGTTCGAACACTTAAAATTTTATATGTATTTATATAGCTATTACATGTTATTATGCTATTAAGATTTGTCATTTTGTGACATGAGTAGAGGAGATGATTTTTTAACATGAACGCTAAATCGGATAATAACGGTGTAGGATTTGATTTTTGCGCATTTCTTGATTATGACAATAATCCTGATGTTTGCCTTTACGAGATAGGAAGTTATAAATGTATTCCTGATTATTCTTATGGTCCTATAGTAAGGCCCAGAGGAATTATTCATTATGTGATTTCAGGAAAAGGAAAGCTAGTTATCTCAGACAAAGAGTACGATATCCACGCAGGGCAGATATTCCTGATTCCAGCTGGTGTAAGTGCCTACTACAAGGCTGACACCAAAGATCCCTGGTCATATCTCTGGACGCATCTTGGAGGAACTATTTTGCTGGAAATACTTAGAGACTCCGGAATTGACGAATTTTCTCCTGTAAAGGACATCTTGCCTATCGATGGACAGAATGTATTTACTTCAATTTTAAAAGACATTTTTGACAACTATCAGCGTGAATATTATTGCATTGGAAAAATGTATGAAATGATAGATTATTTTAAGCAGACTTATATAAAAGAAAATACTGCTGCCATAGAGAACCTTCAGCTCAAATACGTTAAAACAGTTATCAAATATATTCAGCTCAAGTATTCGGAGCAGTTAAAGGTCGAATCCATAGCCTCCACCTGCGGTCTCAACAGAAGCTATCTCTCCAGGCTCTTTAAGGACGCAACCGGCTCAACAATCCAGGATTATCTCTTAAGCTATCGGATGAAGACTGCAGAAAATATGCTGCTAACCACCAGCAACTCCATACAGTATATTGCCTACGCTGTGGGCTACAACGACATTTTCACTTTCTCCAAAGCCTTCAAAAAGCATGTAGGCTCCGCCCCATCTGACTACAGAAAAAACGCCGGCCTCTGATCCCAGGATGGTCCCTGGGGACGGGGTTAGTGGTCCATTTTTCCAGCTCATATCATGGGCATTATTTTCATTCAAAAAAAGTTTTTCAAAAAAATTGTTCTTTCCAAAATCACTATCGTATAAATAGATGTAAATGAAATAACGATTATTCATGAGAGGGAGATAGTGATATGACAAACGAAATGAATGCAACATTAGATATGATAAATGAAGCCTTAAATAAAGAGCCAAAGAGCGCAGCTGAAGAATTAAAAAATACACCAATGCCAGCAATCAGCTTTTATGACAGATTCTGGGGCAGCATCCAGAGATTTTTTAATATCAGACTAAATGCCCGCGATATGCTGGATTTTTATGAAAGAGATATGAAAAAGTGGCTTGAGCTTAATCATCAGGCAGATGAAAGCCAGGAGATAAACCACGATTATTTTAATGACGAATTAGCTGCTTATAGGGAAAGATATTTTCAGAATTTCATTTTATCAAGACCACTTCACTCAAACCTTCCTGTATATATTCAGATAAGATGATGATAGGCGCAAAAGGTCATGATGCGATTATGCTTGCACAACTCTCATCAAAAATGGACCACTAACCCCGTCCCGGGGGACCATTTACTTCTCGCCTGATAAGTTTATTTTTTCTTAATTTGCATGGGCATATAAACGGAATTACAATTATTATATGATGAAACCAAAGTTGAATATGCCCAGCAGAGATAGAACTCACAAAGCGGATATTGGTGCTGAATATCTGGATGGTTCCCAGTATGCAGCAGTTGCCATCATGCTTGCAGCCTATCATTGTATATTGGAGATAGTTTATCTGGCCATTGACTGTACACCTATGGCCATAATAAATATCCTTAGTATACTGGCTTATGTTGTAAGTCTTATTTTTGTTGCGTTTAACAAATATACCTTTACCATCTGGATCATGCTTATAGAAGTCTATCTCCACGTTGTTTTCGCAACGCTTTTAATGGGTACCGAGTGCGGCTTTATGCTGTGGCTATTTGGTGCCTTCTGTTCAGTATTTCTACCGTATTTTTCACCGACAATTACCAAAAAACAACATATACAAATCGGGCTTTTCGGAACATTAATGGTCATTACCTTCATTGCTTTCACCGCAATGCATAGGCGTTTTTTATTACCTTCTCCATTTAAGCCTTCTGATATTGTTTGCGACATATTTTATTATGTAAATGCTGTAGTTGGCTTTTCATCAATGATGCTCTATACCACTATTTACAACAGGAGCATGAATTCCAAAAACGCCGAGCTCCAGAAAATGGCAGATCACGACTACCTTACAGGAATATTTAACAGACAGCGAATACTCAGAATACTCACTTCAGAACTGGATCTGGAAAAAGAAAATGGCGAAAACAAGATCTCTATCGCCATAATGGATCTGGATTTATTCAAAAATGTTAACGACACCTATGGCCACAATGCTGGTGACCTTGTGTTAAAAAATGTTGTGAAGATTTTTAAAAAATACGAAAAAGAAGGCCTCCTATATGGAAGATGGGGCGGAGAAGAATTCCTGTTAATTTCTCCTGAAAACTACAGCTACGAAAGCTTCTGTGATCTTCTAAACACCATAAGAGAATCAATAGCAACGCAGGATTTTATCAGTAACAACGAGATAATTAACATAACCGCTTCCTTTGGAGCAGCCCACCACGAAAAAGGTATGACCATCGAAGCCTTCATCCACCTGGCAGATTCCCGTCTCTACACTGCCAAGGAAACCGGCAAAAACAAAGTCATTTCAGAATAAAACACCATTTGATATCCACTATCAGAAATCAAATGATGTTTTTTATTGTTATCTTATAAATCTAAAGCTCTCAAAGTCAAAATTACTGCCTGGAAGAAAGACAAAGGTTATCTTACCGTTTCCTTCTATCTGTGAAATATCAAATTCGTGCTGGGAGATGCCGTCTGCAGCATCTATCTCCAATATTTCGCGAGTGCTTCCCTGCTGGCCATCGAAGAGGATATGGATGGTATTCTTTCCACCCTTTGCTCTACCCTTTACTACTACTTTGGAAGGTTTTCCGGAAGTAAAGTCCATGTCCTTGAAGACTATTGAAACATTGTTACCTATATCAGTAATAAGGTCATCAGTCTTTGTAAAGGTATCACCATATATTTCATCAGCCTCTACGGCGAGCTGTTCTTCGAAGGCTCTTGGATTTCTTGCAAAACTAAAGCCTTTAATATGGAGCTTATCCCAGGTTTCAAAGCTCAGACTACATATACCTGATAGTTTCTTTGGAAGCTTGTAGGTGACCTCCTGATAAACATTCCAGATAGCTGGCTTGTCGTATACTTCATCAAGCAAAAGCTCTTCTCCAGACCAAAGTCTGATTTTATTTGCCCCGCCATCTAATGAGAAAATAGGAATTGTGATTTCGTCACCATTATCTCTTCCAAAATCAAGATCATCATAGGTTACAAGAGTTCTCTGACCTCTGGCTGTGGCAACACCCTTTTCATTACCATTTCCGACTTCGCCCTCAGCATCTGTGTAGAGGCTCCCTGCGACAAAATCGTATGGATCAAGATAAGCAGTTCCCATATCTTTTACAACAAAGTCCATATAAGAAATGATTCTGACATTGTCACTACCATTTTTCGTAAACGCCCTAAGGTAAAAGCTTCCGTCTCCCTTGGCCTTTATCGTAACCTCTCTGCCATCAACTTCAATATCAGCAATATTTGATTTTACGCCATACTCAGTAACTACCTGGAACTGAACATCGTTAAAGCTAGCATTCTCAGGAAGTATTTTTACCTGAACCTTTTTAATACTGTTATCCTTGTCAAAAACATTATTTCCATAGGCATTCACCAGTTCAAGCTTACGGATAGGTGTTTCATTTTTGGTTCCAAGGTTGATCTTATAGTCTTTATTTTTATTAAAAAGCTGAGGCTTCTCATAGCACAAAATACCATCCACATAGCAGGCTGTTTTTGGAGCAGTGCCTGTAAGTACCTTGCTTTCTGTTTCAGCAATCTCTATGCTTTCAAAGCTTATTTCTGCTTTTTCAAGACCGGCGCCGCTCACTGACACGGTTACTTTACCAGCATCATAGGTTGACTGAATAATTGCCAAAAGCTTTCCGCTAAAGAGTCTGCGGCTTGTTCCCTTGTAGCTGTCAAGATCTGAGCTGTCGCCATTATCAAGTCCCACAAGTCTTGCCGGACCGCTCACCATAACCTCCACTCTGTTCTGAGCGTTACGGACTTCGATTCCATTTTTGTCCAAAACAGATATCTCAACAAAGGCCAGGTCTCTGCCGTTTGCTCTTAGAGACTTCTGATCTTCAAATGCCTTTAATACAATCCTTTCAGGATCTTCACTTGTCTTTACAACATCTCTTGCAATGACCTTGCCGTTTTCATCAAGCGCCTCTGCCACAAGCTCTCCCTTGTAATATGGCACCCTGATTTTCCACTCAATCTGATCGCCACTTCCTGGCTCATGAGAAAAAGCATGTTCTCCATAGCTTTGCCCATTTATGGTAAGTCTTGCCTTTGGCGCATTGGTAAATACCTTGATATCTATATTCTGGCCTTCATTGAAGTCCCAATACGGGCAAATATGCACCATTGGATTATGTCTGTAATCTGTCCATGCTGACTGCCACTCATAAAATGCATCTTTTGGAAAACCAGCTGTATCAATCTGTCCAAAATATGAGTTCTTGGTATGGTAAGGCGTTGGCTCACCTATATAATCAAAACCTGTCCAAATAAACTGTCCCATGGAAAATGGAATATCTCTGTCATTTTTTATACATTTCTCAATGCTTGGTGCACCCCAGCTGGTAGAGCTGTTTCCAAGGCTTGAGCACTGCTGATCATCATCTGATAGCACGTTGGCAGAAGCAGGAAAATGATATATTCCCCTACTCTGAACTACAGACGCAGTCTCGCTTCCGTATATCACCCAGTCCGGATGAGCCTTGTGATGCTCTTCGTAGTATTTTTCTGCGTAGTTATAACCTGCAATCTTCAGGATATCTGCACACTTCTGGGCATTTTCCCAAGGCATATAGTTAGAGCCTATTGTTGGCACAGCATTTCCAAGATAGTCATGCTTTTTAGCCAGATCAGAAAGCGTTTTGGTAATCCTCTGACCTTCCTCGTCTGCGTGAGTATCATAAATCTCATTTCCAATACTCCAGAAGGCCACGCATGGATGATTTCTGTCCCTGCGAACCCAGCTGGCCACGTCTTTCTCATGCCATTCTTCAAAAAATCTCGCATAATCATAAGTGGTCTTTGGCTTTTTCCACATATCAAAGGCTTCAGAAATAAACACAAAGCCCATTTCATCCAGAAGTCTTAATACATCTGGAGCCACCATGTTATGGGTACCTCGAAGGGCATTTACACCCATAGTCTTTAATACCTTGAGCTTACGCTGCATGGCAACGCTATTGTAGGCACTGCCCAGAGCACCAAGATCATGGTGTTCACATACACCGTTTAGTTTTATCTTTTTGCCGTTTAAAATAAAGCCCTTATCAGGATCAAGGACTATCTCCCTAAAGCCGGTTCTGGTCTTGTATTCATCAATTACTGATTCCCCATCTGTCAAAAGAACTTTCACTTCATACAGATTTGGTTCAGCAACATCCCATCTCTTAGGATTTTTCACTCTGTACTGGCAGCTGAAACGATATCTTTTCTGATTATCACAAATAGCTACTATGTCACAGGCAGGGTTTTCCACTTCCCTAATACTTACATCGCCAATCTGCAAAAGCTCTGCCTTATCTATATCCACCAGTACTTTGCAGTTTTTGGCCTTTTCTCCACAAACCTCGGCATCTACTTGCATTATATAATCGCTGCCCTCAGGCTTTGATGCTATATATACTCCGTCCTGTGGAAAATAGGTATCCTCAGTAATATTAAGCCATACATCCCTGTAAATACCGGCTCCTGAATACCATCTTGTGTTTGGATTCTGATATGTAGCTGAAACAGTAATATTGTTTTTTCCCTGCTTCAAAAATTTTGTAATCTCAAAGGTAAAAGAGGAATAACCATATTTCCATTCAAAGGCTTTCACATCATTTACATAGATCTCACTGTCCATGTAAACACCCTCGAAGGTTATAAAGCATCTCTTCTCATCACCTTCGCCATATTCAAAGTCTTTGCTGTACCAGCCTTTACCATCTCTATAAAGGTCAGTAGAGTCAAAAATGAGCCAGTCATGAGGCAGTTCCACTTCCTCAAATTCAGCCCTTCTCTCCTTCACCTCATCATACTCTCTCTCCGTATCCGTCTCCAGGAATTTCCATCCCCCATTAAATAAATATCTCATACTCTTCTCCATCAGTTTTATCATTTACATCCCTCTCCCCACTGCAACTTTGATCTGTCAAAATCCACCACTGCCATGCACTTGGAATATATCTTTTGGGGAGCGGCTCTCGCCTCAGCCTCAGGGCGTTACGTTACTATGCTGTGGGTCCTTATCTATGCCAAGGATGAGGAGGGCCTTGTTTTGGATGGCACTGCCTCTTTTGTTTATGCCGGTTATGGCGCGGGAAAGGGTATAGCAGGATACGGCCTTGCCCTCGCTTCCATTGTGAACATGGAAGGTACGTCTCATACCTTCGTCGTCAACGGAAATGTTGACGATGTGCATGTAATCTTCAAGAGTTTTTCTGTTGTTCATTACGATAACTATAAAGGTATCGTGCTCCTTGCCAAATGCATCTATTTTGGATGTATCTGTGCTGGTGTATTTCGTGACCTTGTAGCCGCGATTTTTGAAAAAAGATGCTATGGCCCGTGGTGTTGTTCCCAGCAGTCCTCCAAGTGCAACTCCTTTTCCCTCAAAAATACGAATGAGCCTTGCCATTGAAACTGCGTCTACATGCTCGCCAAGAGCTATAAGAGCGTTAAATACACCAATTACGCCGCATATATTGTAAGAAGCAGGGACACTGTTTTTGTTAAAAATGTTTACACCATACATTACGCCGTCCCAGTTAGCAGTATGCTGCTTTTCAATAAATACATCCGGCTCTATAAAAGCTTTTAGTTTATCTGTATTGTTCTGATAATGTTCTTCGATTCGTTTAGCTGAAATGCTTTTTTTTAAACGATTGTAACCAAACAGCACCAGAGAGTTTGGCAAAAGTGGAACCGCTCTCATGGCTTTAGCTGCTACCTTCGACTTCATACACTGCCCCCTGTTCAAGTCTTAATAAATATAAGCATCAATCTTATTTTTATCCATTTTTTCGCCTATTACAACAAAAATATCAGAACCTTTTTCAATTGGATTTATGCTTAATTCCTCGCGGGTTGCATTTATCTCCAAAAAGTCTGTCAGTTCCTCTCCATTTTTCTTTTGCGCAATGAAACCCTTTATTCTATACACGTCTCCGCAGTCAGCGTCAGACATGATATTATCTATCATCTGTAAAACCTGATCTCTGGTTCTTGTGATTTTGGTATTCATATAATACAGCGAGTCATAGCTGTTATTGTCGTTTACCGGCATCTTTACATGATCTGACCTTCTGTATTCACAATTCGCAAGCATATCCATATCTGCCGCTGTCATCTCATCCCAGCTTTTGGCAAAAATGATATCGCTCTTTCTTACTTTATTTTCAGCCTTATCAGTCATCTCCTCAAGGAAAAATCTCCGATTGCAGGAGAATTTTTCAAGGCAATTATTTAAATGAATTACAGTATTATTAAGGCTTTCTGCATCAGTATTCTGAGTTTTGCTAAAAACTATTTTGCCAGCGTCAGCTATCTGTGAAGCAAGAAGGTACTCTGACTCTGGAGATAAGTCATCTCTAAGGCCTGCATCCACAATTGCAATAACATTGCCTATCTCATACCAGTTATCAAGCGGCTCCTCATATAGTGTGTCAAAAAATTCATCTACATCATATATTCCTGATGGCTCAACAATTACTCTTGAATAGCCTGACATTCCCATGGAAATCAGCTTGGTCTTAAATCTTCTCTTATGGCAGTCATAATCACAGCCACCTGCCACCATTTCAATGTTGCAGTTTTCTCCCATAAGCTCTGATGCCAGCACCATATCCACATTTACTGCACCATAATCATTTTCCAGTATTCCAATTTTCTGTCCCTGGTCCAGCCAGTATTTAACATATTTTTTTATAAAAGTAGTTTTCCCGGACCCCAGAAAACCCGTAATCAAATCTATCTTTACCATCTCTAAATCAAACTCCAAAAAAGGCTGTCGCACAATGCGACAGCCTTAGTATACCACAGTTCTTATACTAAAACTTCACACATCAGCATAAATTGCAACGATTTATTCTAACTTCCACGAGGCTAAACATATA
This sequence comes from Butyrivibrio sp., assembly GCA_045646185.1. Taxonomy (GTDB): domain Bacteria; phylum Bacillota; class Clostridia; order Lachnospirales; family Lachnospiraceae; genus Butyrivibrio. The sequence goes on along the minus strand of JAZRKG010000194.1, from coordinate 27,972 downwards.
AAATAACTGCTGTCTTTATGAGCATATGCTTCACTTCAAAAACTCACTCCATGCCGAAGAATTATTCAGCTGCTTTGGTGTGGTGATTTATAAGCGAGCTTGTTTTTCTTATGCCGGCAATGACACTTTTGGCATGCAAAGAAATTGTTTGAAGCAGGATGTTCATAGCTTACATCTGGCATGGTCATACGGTGCGAAGCACCTACAACAATAAAAGAGCAAATCCACGAGCCAGCTCGTGAGTTTGCTCTTTTTTGTTGTAATAGCTCGCTTTGCGAGCAATGACCATGCCTAAATAAAAATCATCATCCTGCGAGTTTTTTCGGAGCATGCCAATAAAAAGTGGCAGCCGGCATATAGAAAAACTCAGCAAGCTTATCGAACAAGCACCAAAGCAACTGATAATTCATTACTTTTTATCCTTAATTCTGAAAGCACCAAAGCCTGGGTAGCAAGCACTTGCACCGAGCTGCTCTTCGATTCTCAGGAGCTGGTTGTACTTTGCTACACGCTCAGATCTTGAAGGAGCACCTGTCTTGATCTGACCAGCGTTAAGAGCAACAGCAAGATCAGCGATTGTTGTATCTTCTGTCTCACCTGATCTGTGAGATACGATAGCTGAGAAGCCTGCCTGGTGAGCCATCTTGATAGCCTCAAGAGTCTCTGAAACTGAACCGATCTGGTTAAGCTTAATAAGAATAGCATTACCAGCACCAAGAGAGATACCCTTTGAAAGTCTCTCTGTATTTGTAACGAACAGGTCATCACCAACAAGCTGAACCTTGTCGCCAAGTTCCTGTGTCATGTACTGCCAGCCTTCCCAATCCTCTTCATCAAGACCATCTTCGATAGAGTAGATAGGATACTTCTCTACAAGACTCTTCCAGTGATCAACGAGCTCTTTTGATGTGAACTTCTTGCCGCTCTTTGGCTGAACATATTCACCCTTCTGTGAGCCCTTCCACTCTGAAGAAGCAGCGTCCATAGCAAGAACGAAATCCTTACCTGGCTCGTAACCTGCATCCTTAATAGCCTGAAGGATATGCTCGATTGTATCCTCATCGCTATCAAGATCTGGTGCAAAACCACCTTCATCACCTACTGATGTAGCCTTGCCCTCTTTCTTGAGCAGTGACTGAAGAGCATGGAATACTTCTGTACACCACTGAAGACCTTCTCTAAAGCTCTTTGCACCAGCTGGCATGATCATGAATTCCTGTGTATCAACTGAGTTAGTTGCATGAGCACCACCATTTAAGATGTTCATCATAGGAACTGGAAGTTTATTACCATTTACACCACCAAGGAATCTGTAAAGTGGAATATCAAGTGACTGTGCTGCTGCGTGGCAAGCTGCAATTGAAACTGCAAGGATAGCGTTAGCACCAAGCTTACTCTTATCCTTTGTTCCATCTGCTGCAAGCATAGCTGCATCTACTGCATAGATGTCAGAAGCATCTACGCCAACAAGAGCATCGTTGATAATTGTATTAACATTTTCAACGGCCTTAGAAACACCTTTTCCACCAAATTTTGATTTATCTCCATCGCGAAGCTCTAATGCCTCAAACTCACCTGTTGATGCGCCTGAAGGAGCAGCTCCTCTTCCAACTGTACCATCTGCAAGGTAAACCTCAGCTTCTACTGTAGGATTTCCTCTTGAATCAATAATTTCTCTACCGATTACTTTTTCAATCTGTAAATAATCCATTATTTTCACCCTTTCTGCTTAAAGCAATTTGCGATTTATCGCACATAATTAGACTATGCTAACAAAAGTTAGCCTTAGCTAACCTACATATTAGCACACTACCTACCTTGTGTGCAAGTGCCCATTATTACTATTCACAATCTTACGACTGTGAATAGTAATAATCCATCATATGTCAAAATAAATCACCAGGTTTTGCCGCCGTAGCCTTCCTCTGTATAGCTACCATCATCGCTATATTGATTGGTATAGTAGCTATATCTTTCATAGGATTCCTGAACCTCTTCCTGCTCTTTTAGAGCTTCGTTCTGCTGCTTTTCAAGTTCTTTTCTAATTTGCTGCTCTCTTGAATCCTCGCCCTTATCCTCATTAGAAGAATCAGAAGACTCGTCTTCGTTTTTATCATCTGACTGCTCCTGATCATTATTCTCGTCATCTTCAGGAGGCTCTGCACCAAATTCTTCCAGCATAGCTTCAAGCTTTTCTATCTCATCATCAATGTCTTTTTTTAGACTTTCTGCTTCAGCTGAATGGCCGTCTGCATCAGTTTCTCCGGCGCAGTTTTCTTCTGTAAGGACGCTTCTTGCCTGCTTCAGGATCTGTATAGCCTTCTGCACATTTTTGACAAAAAGCTCTGTATCAATATCTTCACCATTTTGATGCGCAGCAAATTGAACATTTATGGTTTCGAAATCTATTGTCTTTGTAATGGTTAAAGCAAGATTTATTCTAATTGGACATTCTTCATTTTCAGGAATTTCATAGCTTAGTGCATTTTCATAATAAACTACAGCACTCTCATAATCCCCATTCTGATAATAGCCGTTACCAATGTTATAGCTGACAATATAAGGGTCGACCAGAATGTTCCACATGGCATTTTTTTCTAAAGACAGCTTGTATTCCCCTTCTTCATAGGCATTAACATACAGGTAGTTTATGCCCACCCTGCTGCCAATAAGCAAAATAGCTACAAAGGAAAAAATGATTATTGTTATGGCAATGTCTCTTATGGCTACATATAAATGCAATTTATTCTTTTTACGTTTTTTATTCTTCTCTTTCACTTTTTCCCCTATCATATTACAGCCGGTCTTGAAAATAATAATTCACATAAAAGAAGTATCAAAAGCACAGGCACAAGATAGTAATAGGTATCCTCATAGTTCTCAAGCCCGTCTCTTGTATCTGTTACCAGTTCAGAATTGGTCAGTGCTTCCTGCAGTATCCCGTCCACATCAGATGGCTTTGTGATATGTACGTACTCTACTCCAAGGTCACCAGAAAGCTGAATAAGATTATCCTCATCAATGCAGGATATAGCTTCTTCATAATTACTGCTCCAGTCTCTAACAGTAATGCCATCACCATCCTTCATTTTGGCGCCTTCCTCTGTTCCAAAGCCCAGAACAGCTCCGGCATCAATTTTTTCAGATAGATCTGCATAGGATATCAGTTCTTCTTCGTTTGTTATCTCTCCATCAGTTATAAAAAAGACTACTCTTAAATGACCTTCTTCATTTCCCATATGCTCCAGCATTCTCGCCATATCAGCATATGAAGAATTCAGCGAAGTTCCTTTTGCTATATACTGTGATGGTGCATCAAGTGAATCCAGAACATCAGTTATGGACTGAATATCCTGAGTAAGCGGAAGTCTTATATCACTGGTATCATTAAAGGTTATCAGTGCAAAGGAGCTTCCCTTTAACTCCTCCATTATATATTCGCAGGTATCCTGCACTCCCTTATAGCGGGTTTTGCCGTTGCCATAATCTGTTGCCCACATACTGATGGTTGTATCCACTACAAAGAGCACGTCAAGATTAGGTCTTGAATACTCTGAATCAGGTGTGTATTTCATTATCCTAAGGTCAATCACAAAAATGCAGAGACATATAAGTACTGCCAGCGTGATAGATACAACCTTTCTGCCAACTCCATACACATATTTCCAGGTGCCAAAAACAAATAGAAATAGCATCAAAAGAACAATTGGCAGCATAATAGCTACAGGAATAATTGGATTTATTATCATCAGATGCCACCTCCTTTTGCCAGAGCTACCAGTAATAGTCCGACAAAGCATATGATAAATGGCTCCCTTGGCATATCAATTTCCTTGGTCATCGTAATCTCATCCACCTGCATAGCTTCATGCTCCTGGATGCTTGCAATTATATGAGAGGTATCAAAATCGGAACCGGCAACATAAAAGCCTCCTCCTGTACCTGTTACTGCAGCCTCCATTTCACCTTTGAGCTGCTCATAATCATAGTCAGCACTAAGCAGATCAAATTCCTCTTTCGGCGGGAAAATTCCAAATACTGTTACATCATTTTGTGCACAAAGCTGTGCTGCTTCAGCCAGTTCTACTGTTGGAGTGGAAAAAGCATTCTGTGCATTATCTGTCACCATGATGATTACTCTTGTTCTCTCATCATCATCAAGTGATGGAAAATTATAAAGGCAGCTTGCCAAACCTTCTCCTATAAGGGAGCTTCCTCTTTCACTGTTATTTAAAAGGGTTCCTGCTTCAAAAGAATCAAGCCAGGCGCTCAGTTCAAGGTAGTCGTTATATTCTTCATCCGTAAAATCAGAAATATAATGACCATAATATTCCTCTTCCACTATTTTTTGTTTTTCAAAATACTCTTTTAACTCCTCAAGCTTCTCAATGGCAAAATCCTTATCCTCAGTCATTGGCATGTACAAGACTGTAGATGTGTTGAAGATTGATATACCAATTCTGTCTCCATCAAGGCCTTTTACAACCGTTTCAAGATTCTCCACAAAGTCAGCATTTAAGCCATACAATGAATAAGATACGTCCAGACATAAAAATATATCTCTTCTCCGAACGCCTGTTGTTATCTCCTCAGTATAGCTTGGTCTTGCCATTAGCTGAGCTGTGCCAACAAGACTCAGCACAATTCCCGCACAGGCGCAGGCACATAATATGTAATATTTTATTTTCCTTAACTTATATCCGCGAAGGTCTTTGACCATCCACATGGCTCCGTAGCCAAGCATATCCTTTTGCTGCTTTTTGCCGAGCTTTTTATAGCTTTTAAAAAGACGCCATATAATTACTAAAACAGCTACAAAAATGGTTATGACCAATGCGTATTTAAATATATCAGGATTTCTGTAACTCACCTGTAAATGTTCCACTTCTCCACCAACTTTCTGGAATCATCTATGCACTCTCTTGCATCGACATTCAGTTCTCCCGCAAATTCTGTACCGTATAGATTGTACATAAGACTGGTAAGTGCATTTAATCCCCATTTGCGAAGTTCCTCATAGGTCTCGCAGTCCGCTTCTCTACCAGTCATATTTTTTATAAAAGTTCTGACAGTAATACTAAGACGCAGAGCCGCCTCTCTGAAATCAATTTTCTTTTGCAAATAGTTTGCTTCAATAGCAGCTATCTCTCCCAGAGCTTCCTGCCTTGCACGCATAAAGTCAGCCTCTATATATGGCACGTTTTGTACCGGAATATCCATACTGGTACCAGCCGCCTCCAGCGCCTTTAACTTTTTACGAACTATAATAAAAATTATTGTAAAAACAACTGCCGCCGCCAAAAATGCAAGTACAACAATATACCACAAGGTTCTATCATAGGCTGCAGGCTGTAAATCTATTGAGTATTCCATTAGTCTGTAATCTCTCCATTAAATACCATGGTTACTGTCTCTGGTATTTCTCTTAAATCTTCCAGATATGCGTAATAAGCTCCAGCTCTTCGAAGCTTTTTTCTAACAGCATTCTGATACTCGTCTCTTTTCCTGTTTATCTCTCTGGCCATTCTTTTATTCATGGTCATATATTCAGGTATTCTGCGCTTGGACTGGGCATTATAGAAAGCTCCGCTTCCCCAGTCAGTATCAGAGACCTGAAATACATAAAAATCTCTTCCTGATGCCACCGCACGAAGGAGCCTTTCATCTATGTGATACAAGCCTCCAAGGTCAGTAACAAGGCATATGGCCACTCCTCGCATTGGCATATCCAGAATCCTCTTAAAGACCTCCGGAAGGTCACCAGGATTTTCCTGAAAAAGAATATCCTCCAAGCCTGTCAGCTGCTTTTCAAGCCACTTAGGACCGTTTCCATAATGACCAAGATTCTGGTATTCCGCATCACTTGAAACTATGCAGTAGTCAGCTCCGCCTCTTCCTGCAAGAAAAGCCGCTGTACCAATGGTGATCATCTCACATTCCTTTTTGGAGCTGCCATCAGGCATACTGCCTTCCATATTGATTCCCACATCGCCAATAAAGATAATCTGCTTACGCTTATCAGCAGTGTAATTACGAATCATTACTTCGCCGGTTCTGGAAGTTGCCTTCCAGTCCACATCCCTTAAATTATCTCCATAGACATAGGGCCTCAGATCCTCAAGCTCCATGCTCTGTCCTCTGTATACTGAAGCAAATCCGCCATCAGTTCTGCTGGCTGATCTGTCATGGCTCCTGAAATTGATTCTGGCGCCAAGGCCTGAGAGAGCTTCATAGTCTGGTCTTATTCGCTTTTTTTCTTCCAAACTGATATTTTTATCCTTCAAAGCTTTTCCCCTCTCAAGGTGTACGAATATTTGCAAGTAAGCTGTCAATGATCATGTCTTCATTTATTCCATCAGCAGAAGCAATGTATCTAAGAGCAATTCTGTGTCTAAGTACCTGTTTTGCCACATATTTGACATCATCAGGTGTTACAAATACTCTTCCCTGCATAATAGCAGAAGCTTTACTCATTTTAAGGAATGCAATGGTTGCTCTAGGACTGGCACCAAGATTTACATAGCCTCTCATCTCAGGCTTAAGATACTGGTCTGCCATTCTTGTAGCACATACGATTGAAGCTATATAGGTTTTGATCGCAGGATCACAATATACATTAGCTGTTATTTTCTGAAGTCTTGTAACATCCTCAATATTAAGAACAGGAGCCATCTTTTCTTTGCTTTCTGCCTCTTCTGTCATATTCAGAATGCTTACCTCTTCTTCCGCTGATGGGTATGTAATCTTTTCTTTTATAAGGAATCTGTCCTCCTGAGCTTCTGAAAGAGGATATGTACCCTCCTGCTCAATGGGGTTCTGAGTAGCAAATACAATAAAGGTATCCTCAGGCATGCGATATGTCTTACCACCAATGGTAACCTGTTTCTCTGCCATAGCTTCAAGCATTGCAGACTGTGTCTTGGCACTGGATCTGTTAATCTCATCCAGCAAAACAAAGTTAGCAAATACTGGTCCAAGAACTGTTTCAAACTTACCGCTGTCCTGTCTGTAAATCTGTGTACCGATAATATCACCTGGCAAAAGGTCCGGTGTACACTGGATTCTTGAGAACTGTCCTCTTACAGCATCTGCAACAGCTCTTGCTGCTGTAGTCTTGGCAAGTCCTGGTACTGATTCTATAAGAACATGTCCATTTCCAATCACCGCTCCTATAAGAGCCATTTCAAGGGGTTTCTGCCCTACGACATGGGCTGAAAAATATTGGTCAAGGCTGCGAAGTGATGCCTGAGACCATTCATAATCTTCCTGAGATATTTTCCCGTTAAAATTCATTTTTTATTCCTCCCAACAAAAAGAAAAGCTTTTGACTAATTTGTTCTTCTTAGTCAAAAGCTATTATACTATCTAAATTTTTATTTATATACTAAAAATAAAGCAAAATAAGCTACGTTATTTTTTTCTAAGATACAAGGCAAGGATCAAAAGTCCTACCGTATCCATGGCATGATATATAACGGAAGTCCATACAATACCTACAGTTCTCCCTGCCAGAGTCACTGTATGCATCTGCAGCACTGCAAAGGCAAGTATGAACACAGCCATAAGGCAGATTGCTGCGATTTTTAACATCTTATCGCGGATAAAAACCCCTGTCATAAATACAGCTATGATCATTGCCGTGATCATTCCCATGTACTTAAAACCATGAGTTCCATTATAGATATTTACAAATTCAGTAGAAGAGCTTTCCAAAACAGAAAGAGACAGCATAGCGATAAATCTCTGATACATGGCGCCACCCATTTCCTGCAGGAAGCTTACACCTATCAGAATAAAACTCCATATCTGCAAAAGCTGTGACGTTGAATAGGAAGACAGCTGTGATATACCATTAGGATTAAGCTCCTCCTGAAGCTTTGCAATCTCTGTATATTCATCCTTTGGAATCACTGCGCGCAGCTTATCCATTTTCTTAAATGCATGAACAAAGACTATTGTTGTAAGGATAACTCTGACTATTGCCAGAACATTTCCTGTAGTAACAATTGCCTTGTCAAGCATATCAGGCATGTTGGTAATGTTCCTTCCAAGGACAAACCTTACTACTGATGCAATAATAGTTACACACAAATTTATAACTGCCGTACAGATCATTGCATCTGTCAAAATATGATTCTTTTTACTAATATACATAGACCTTCCCCTCAAAGTCTTATTTTTCTATAATTTCTACCCCAAAGGCCGGAAGTCTTCCGTCAAAAACTTCCCCACTTAATAATGATACACCCTTATGGGTGGTAATAACATCATAATCGTTGTGATTAAGGATTATTTCACAGCCCTTTCTTTTTACGATTTCCACTCCTTTTGTTTCTTCGCACAAATCCACCTCTACATCCAGAGATATCAATTTTACAAGATTACTGAGTGCTTCCGCTTCAAGATCGCAGCCAACGTAATATACCTTGCCTCTGCCATAATTATTGACCGTGATAGCAGAGCTTCCCTTAAAGTATCTGTCTGAATAGTAGCTGATAGTTTCTGCGGTAACAGGCTTTATTATATCTGCCCACACTTTTACAGAAGAAGAAATCCTGCCGCCAATATGGGTAGGCTTTCTAACTGCATCAAACTCTTCAACTTCAATACCTGCAAGCTCTCTAAAGGCTCCCGGAAGTGTATCAAGCCTGATGTTGTTATATTCATCTCTCTGACCACTTCTATAGGTAACAACCAGTGTTCCGCCCTTTTGAACAAAGTCTTTAGCCTTCTCAATTTCTTTTTCATCAACCAGGTTATATGCAGGCATATATACAATCTTGTACCCGGTATAATCGCCCTTTGAAACGGCTGTCTGGATATTCAGGTCATTGTTGGCTTTGAAATATCCATATTCCACATCGTGGTAATTAAATGTGCCTGCATGGCGCTTAATATCATGGGCCCAGATATTATCATAGGAGCGTACCATGAGTACCTCATAATCATTTCTTGCCCCAACAATGTATTTCTCAAGCTTTGCAAGCTCTTTACCTGTCTGCTGTATTTCAAAATAGCGTCTTCGCGGAATTCCGTCGTGGTCCAGGACTCCGTACCAATACTGTTCCATGCCATAATGAAGGGCTTTGAATCTAAAGTACAATATGCCCTCTGCACCGTGTGCTATTGCCTGCCATGCCCAGAGTCTTATCTGGCCAGGTTCAGGTGTTGGTCCCATTACATCCCAGCCGCAAGGTCCTGACTGTTCCTCGGTCACCACGAAGTTTTTGTTTTTGACGCCTCGCATAATTTCGTGAGCCATGGATACGTGCTCGTGCTCCTGAACGCTCCACTGATCCTGAGGATAATTATCCCATGCAACATAGTCCAGATCCCTGGCCATTTTATAATAATCTATATCAGCAAAATGGCCCATCATATTGGTATTTATTGGCTTATCAGAATAATTTCTTATAATGTCTATCTGCATTTTCTGATAAGACACCCAGGAATCAGAAGCAAATCTTCTATATTCCAGGTCAAGAGATGGATTATGTGACCAGCCGTGGGCATTCTCAGGCTCACAGGAATTATATTTTGGCAAAATAACATCGTCGAAGCTGTCATAGGTAAGGCTCCAGAAAGCAGTGCCCCATTTACTATTCAGCTCCTCTATAGATGAATATTTATTTTTGAGCCATCCGGCAAACTTTTTCTGACAGCTGTCACAGTAGCATCTTGTGGAGCCATGGCAGCCAAATTCATTATCAATCTGCCAGCCTATTACTGCAGGGTGCTTTCCATAATGCTCAGCCATTTTTTCTACAATTTTACGGGAAGCCTCTATGTAGGCATCATTATTGGCGCAGCATTCACGCCTGCTGCCCCAATCTCTCTTTCTGCCATAGCGGTCTCTCATAAGAATATCCCTGCTGTCATTTAGCCACTTTGGAGGCGCTGCAGTAGGTGTTCCCAGAACTACCTTTATCCCATATTCCTGCCAGATGTCCATGGCTTCATCCAGCCATGTAAAATCATACTGGCCCTCCACCGGTTCAAATTTACTCCAGGCAAATTCTGCTGTCCTTAGTACATTAAAGCCAGCCTCTTTCATAAGTCTTGCGTGTTCTCTGTAATCCTTTGAATCCCAATGTTCAGGATAGTAATCTACACCGTATTGCATAATAACCTCCAAATTTATCAAACTAGCATAATCATATTTAATCAAAAGCTGTCAGTCTATTCAAAAAAGGTGCCTATATATGCAAAATAAATCATTTAGTCAAGTTCGTAGAGTCTTCCAAATTTATCTTCGAGATAATCAAGGAAATCTGTAGGATCAAATTCTCTGCCTGTGATTTCCATAAGCCATTTATCTGCATCCAGAAGATCTGCTCTCTTCCAGACATTTTCCTTCATCCACTCATTTACCTTGTCGATGTGGCCCTCTGCAACCAGCTTGTCTATATCAATTTCATTTTTCATACGGTTGTAATACATTGCATTGTATGCATTTCCAAGAGCATAGGTTGGGAAATAGCCAAAGCCTGAAGCCCAGTGTACATCCTGAAGAACGCCTTCTGCATCATTGGAAGGACGTACCCCAAGGTACTCTTCATACTTGTCATTCCACTTCTTTGGAAGGTCCTCAATGCTGATATTTCCTGCAAGGAGCTCTTTTTCCAGCTCATAACGGATCATGATATGGAAGTTGTAAGTAAACTCATCTGCCTCAGTTCTGATAAGAGATGCCTCAACATAGTTTACTGCCTCATACAGCTCTCTTTCAGATACATCTGCCATAACCTCAGGGAAGATTTCCTTTACCTTGTCATAAATAAGGTGGATGTAGCTCTCTGATCTGCCGATTCTGTTCTCATAGAATCTTGAAACAGACTCATGCTGTCCCATACTCTTTTCACCCTGAATAAACTTATCCCAGTGCTCAGCTGGTGAGTACATATCAAAGAGTGCATGTCCGCCTTCATGAATGATTGAATACATGCTGGATATAAACATATTTGGATAATAATGAGTTGTTACACGCTCATCATTTGGTCCAATACCATCTGTAAATGGGTGCTCTGTTGTTGTGAAGGCTGCTCTGTTAAAGTCATATCCCATTATCTCAAGAAGATATCTTGCCATCTTTTGCTGAGCTTCATCTGTAACAGTTCTGAACATAAAGTCTGTACGGATTTTCTTCTTGCTGTTCTGAATCTTTTTGAGCATTGGGACAAGACGCTCACGGCACTTGTCAAAATATTCATCCAGCATTTTGGTAGTCATACCAGGCTCGTACATATCGATAAAGTTGTCATATAATACTTCTTTTTTCTCATCAAGAAGCTCAACCTTTTTGATCTCAATATCTTTTACTGCCTGAAGAGATGGTGCAAATATGCTGTAGTCCTTTTTCTGCTTGGCATTTACCCAGTCAACATAAGACTTGTTGTAGATCTTGGAGAACTCAAGATTCATCTCCGGTGTGATATTCTTGTTGCGGATATAATCTTTGTGAAGGCTTGTTGCCAGCACTGCTGTCTCTTCGTCCAGCTCATCCTTATGAGTATAGAGTACTTCTCCAGCATTAATAAATTCATCCTGCTTGAGCAGTGTAAATACCTTATTTCCAAGGAATGCAGCAACCTCTCCTTCTCTCTCCATTCCTGCAGGCGGGCATATGGTCTCCATATCAAAATTGATGATGGAGCTTGCCTGTCCATATATCATTGCTTCTTCAAGAGTCTTTTTTACAAACTCCAGGCTCTTCTTAACTTCTTCTGTCATACTATTCCTCCAAAAACAATCATTTCAAAAATTACAAAACACCTATATTAAATATATAACAATTGCCATGCAATTAAAAGAAACACTATGTTACTAGAGCGAGCTGTTAGCGAGTGAACAGTAACACATTTCGGCTTATAAATGGGAGGAATAATATAGTTTAACCGCAATAATAGGGACGTATCAAAATGACTCATCGTATGCATAAATCATTTTGATACGCCCCCGCTGACTCCGTCCCCGGTGAATCATAAACTGTTGAGGTTGCTGTATTTTTCGATGTTGGTCAGGTCGTACCTTGCGACTATTTCCCGAATGGGTTTTACGCCAAGGATTTTTTCCAGGACGCCGGTCATGTAGCCGTTTTTGGTATAGAAAGAGACAATTGTATCGGGAGGGAAGCTGACTTTCAGGTCCTCGTAGATGGCTGATGCCATGTAGTAGGGCGCCATGACGTCTTTGGTCTTTAGAAAGACAAGCTCAATCTCAAGCATACCGAATTCGTCACGCTCAACTACAACGAGTCCCTCTGGTGCAGTCTCGCCCATGTAGACTATGGAATGATCCAGCATATACTCTTTGTCTACGTCTCTTGCATTGGCAATATTTACGCCCATATCCTCTATCTGGGCATAGATGATTCTCTTATCATGCTCATCGATATCAGCGAGTTTGGTGATATGGAGTATCTTTTTGCTCCACATAGTGCTCTCAGTTGCCTTTTCGATGGTAAATTCAAAATATGCACTGTCCATCTCGATCCTGACAAAATCATTTTGGATGGCAAATGCATCCATAGCCGGTGCCAGCCTTGGATTATAATTAAGATACAGATTCTGATAACCATCATACCAGTATTTGACCATGAGCTGATGCATTGCCCTTGTCATGATGCCTCTGGCTCTGTAGGCAGGAAGGACATAGGCATAGCTGAACTGTACATTTTCATTGTCCAGATTAAAAATGATTACGCCAATAGCTACGTTATCTTCTACCAATCCGTAATATATGTAATTATCATTTTCAAATGAGTCAATAATTATGGAATTTGGTATGAACTCCATGAACTTATCCAGCTCATTTCCATCAATTTCTTTTACATAAGCCATATCATTTTTCCTCTATGCCACACTTGCAATCTACCCCATTCTTCATTGGCCTCATCTGCCATTACAATCCTACCTGTTCTGCATATGGTTCGAAATCCGACTTGGTAAATACCTTACCAACCTTTACAAATTCATACTTGATAGCAAGCAGATAATGCTTCATATGTACTTTATCCCCTGCTTCAGGGTCTGCTGCAGCAAGGAATGCAGCATTCAAAATACAGTTCTTGATATTACCACCAACGAACTCAAACTTCTCAGCCAGGAATCTGATATCCACGTCATCTGCAAGAGGTGTATCCTTTGGAATAGTAGTCCTCCAAAGCATCTCTCTGGTATCCGGATCCGGGAACTGGAATTCTACAATATATTTCATACGTCTAAAGAACGCCGGGTCAATGTTGTGTTTGTAGTTTGTAGCCAGTACTGATACGCCGTCATAACCTTCAACCTCCTGCAGCAAAAGAGCTGTCTTGTTGTTATTGGAGGCCTGGTTACTTCCGCCATCATCAGATCTTTTAGCAAAAAGCGTATCACATTCATCAAAGAATAAGACTACATTACACTTCTTGGCTTCCCTAAAGATCATGGAAATGGATTTTTCAGTTTCACCAACGTATTTATCGATAACCTTGGACAGATCTACGCGGTAGAGCTCAAGGTTGAGCTCATGAGCAATAACCTGGGCACACATGGACTTACCTGTTCCAGGAGCACCAAACAGTAGTATGGACAATCCTCTACCATAAGGATATTTCTTGGTATAATGCCAGTTCTCATATACGTGCTTTCTGAAGTTCATCTGATCTATGGCATGGAGCAGAGTCTCTTTCTGGCTCGGGTTCATAACGATATCTTCAAAACCAAAATTGGCCTTGATCTTGGTAGCCTTCTGAGTCAGCTCTGAACTCATCTGGGCGTAACACCCCTGGAACAGCACATCACGGCTTATGAGTATCTCTTTTTTCATAGTCGCAAGACGTCTTCCATGATCAAGGGCATCATGGATCTTACCCGGAGTAAAGAGGAATTTGGTAGCCATCTCAAGAAGATCTATGCCATCCTCAAGCTGATAGCCCTGTGAAAAATATTTCCAGCAGGTCTCACGCTCTCCTGTATCCGGAGTTGGCAGCTCCAGATCAGTAAACTGCATCTTGGTGATCTCTCTAAAATCAATCTTTTCCTTACTCATGGCAAATACAAGAATGTTTTTCTCTGTGAGCTTGGAAAAAGCAAGATCCATATATCCAAAGAATTTCTCTTTTTCCTCTTCATGATAAGAGAGGTCTGTAAGACAACAGCAGGCTCCAATGAGGATACATTCTCTTGTGACTGACCAGAGAGCCTTTTCAACAAATTTGTAATCATAATTAAAGAGCTTCTTACAGTTGATGGCTACAGCCTTCAGGCCGTTTTTCTCACAGAACTTTTTGACAAAAAACTTCCTGCCGCTGCCATCATCACCGTAGTAATAAAAGATCCTGCAGCCCTCATCATAAGATATCTCCATAGCTTCGATGATACCGCTGTTAGCCATGATAGGATTAAGCTCTTCTTTTTTGGTAAGCATGCTAAAGAACCTGATATAGTTCTCATCGAGCTTGTCAGGGTCACGTCCAAACAAAAAGTCAATTATTCTCTTGTCAGGGGAAACTGCAGTAGAAAAAGGCATGCTTGGAACAACTTCCAATGCCAATATCGGAAGAAGCTGTTCAAGGCATGTAGACATATCTCCATATGCACCTGTGATAGAAAAGTCATGGCCATAGAATATCTTGGCTGCTGACTCGATAGTAGGCGCTGACAGATTGCCGTTCTCATTGATTATCTGGAATACACCTGCATAATCTGTCTGAGTAGATGACAAAATACCGCAGGCAAAACAAAACAGTGTAAAAGGCTCAAATTCAAGCTTTTTGCAGAGAGTATGAAATGGAAGATTGATACCGGCATCAATAGTTTTCTCGGCTCTTTCCTCGATCATGCGGATCCTGTCATAAACACCTACATGCTTATCCTCCGCAATCTTTTCTGCTACCTCTGCTTTTCCACCGGAAGTATCCATAGTAGAATCTATATTGGATTCTGAATAGGCACCGAGAAGTTTTAACAATTCTTCATCAATATCCTCGTCGCCTTCATCATTCTCAGAATCATCCAGATCATCATAAGGACTCTCCAGATCATCTTCAGCATCCTCAGATATATCTTCTAACCCTAAGGAATCAACTGAGGAATCATCTGAATTATCCTCAGAGCTGTCAATATAGAATGACTCCAGTTTGTTATGAACATTATCTCCTGCTATCTCAATATCAGGATACAAAACGTTCTTGTAGCCATTGCCTTCTCCCTGAGAATAAATGGTCTTCATGTGAGTGATATACTTATCAAGACACGTATTTACGCAGTCAAAGATATACTGCATATACTCGTTATAATTTTCAAAAGGTTTATCTTTTAGATCATCAGAATACTTTGCCATCAGCTATCTCCATTATCTGTTTTAAAAATAGCAGTTCTGTCAAAAACACTCTTCTTACTGTTGATGCCTGTTTGCTTTTTTATATCAAAAACGCCATTACCTTCATTTATAAATTCCATGGGCTTACGCTCAGCATACATATAGGTTTCTTCATCAAGATCTATCTCGTCGGTAGTATCTGCGTTTTTACGTTCTATTATCTTTTTAAGATTTTGAATATCAGTGTTTAACCTGTTATCAAGCCCCATAAGCAATTCCTCATTTATAGATCATCTGAAAAATCAGGCACTGGTCCCGGATTCATCTCTCTTGCCCTGTAATACTTCATAGGCACCTTTATTTTCAAGATGTATGAGCCTGTATAGGTTACGATCCAGGGTACGCTCCACGTTGGCAATATCATGGGTTGCCATTACGATGGTTATTCCATGATTATGAATAAGTTCAAGGAGCTTTAATATCTCTCTTGAACTGTCAGGATCAAGATTGCCTGTCGGTTCATCTGCAATCAGGAGCTTGGGATTATTGATAAGAGCTCTTGCAAGGCATATCTTCTGCTGCTCTCCACCAGACAGCTCCCGTGGATACCTTTTATGAAAACTGTCCATCCCTATCATGGTCAGGATGTCTATTATCTTTTTCTCCGCATCTGCTTTTCTTCCGCCTGTTGCCAGGTAAGCATAAAACAGATTTTCATAGACAGTCAGTTCATTGATCAATTTAAAATCCTGAAAGATGACTCCTATCCTTCGCCTGTAATAAGGAATCTGTACTTTCCTTAGTTTCTCAATATCTTTGCCATAAAACTCTATGACGCCTTCATCTGCCAGGATCTCCCTTAAAAGCATCATGATCATAGTGGTCTTGCCGCTTCCGCTTTCTCCTGTCAGAAAAACAAGATCACCCTCTTCAATTTCAAGACTTAAGTCATTAAATACAACTGTATCGCTGCCATAACTCTTTTTAATTCCAGCAAATCTTATCATTACAACCTCTGTAACTATTCAATATTGAGCATCTTATCCATGCCTGTTATCCTCAAAATATCCATGATACTATCATTAGTATTGATGAGCTTCATACTACCGCCTTTTGAAACAGCTGTCTTTTCCCCAAGGACAAGTGCTCTAAGGCCTGCACTCGAAATATAAGTGACATCCTTAAAATTCAGTATGACCTTATTACTTTTCTGGAATGAAGTGAGAACAGTCTTTTGAAAATCAGTAGCAGTCATGGTATCGATCTTTCCAGAAATATTAAGTTGGAGTTCTTCATCGTTTCTAACTTCAGTAATAGTCATCTTATTCTCCAATTAATCATTTAAGAGTTATAATTCCATCCAACGAAACATCTTCATCCAGTATCATCTGTTTTTCTTCTGGTATTATTGCATTCATATCCATAAATGTATTGGAATCAAGCACTGCAGAATTGTCCATCTGTACCAGTGTGATCCTGGTCCTTACGGGCTTAAACTGATCTATTATGAAAGATACCTGATGCTTTAATTCCTCTGAGATCTTGCCCTTAACAAGAACCGTAACATCATACACTGAAGAATTAGCAATTCCTTCGGATATATGTGTATCGACGTTTTGCCCGAAATTCTTTAGATAGCTGTGTTCTATGACAATGATCTCATAGCCCAGTATTATTTCCAAAAGTCTTGTGATACACTCTTTGGTTCCCTTTATCTTACTCAGATGATAGAGTTCTTTGACCAGGGTCCTCAGAACATCCTCTGACAGGAATCCACCTCTAAGGTCAATTCCAAGCCAGTTGCCATAGGTCTCAAGCAGTTCCACGCTGCAGGTATCCAGATCAAGCATAGTATGGATATTGTCGATCTCATCCTGCATATCATTGTATATACTTGAATATATGGACATATACCTGTGGAAAAAGCTGTCTCTCTCCCTGTAGATCTCCGGGAATACATTCATAAAATTGTCTCCAACAGCATTGACTCTGATATTAGAGACTTTGGCATCATCAATGCCAAAAACTTCTATTCCCACATAGAGATATCTGCCCTTAAGTTCATACAAAAGTATGTCATTCAGGCCTACAAATCTCTTTCCACCCATTTCTGAAATATATCTTGTCTTTTGCACTATATCTATGTCCGGATCAAGAATGTACTGTGTAACATTGACCAATGTGCCTGCATCGTCATAATACTGTGTTGCATCTGTGGCAAGGACATGGACATAGTAGATCATATCTTCAGAGAGTTCTATATCAAATGCCAGTCGTCCCCAGTATCTCTCATTCTCTACTCCGTCCAGAGGCGTAAGAAATATTTCGTGAAAAGTGCTCTCCTTATCAAGGATCAGCTCTGTATCACCACTTATATCAAAGCCCTTTATGCAGCTATTCTTTAATCTGTTTTTCTTGATGGAATACTGAATTCCAGCCATCTGATCATCCTCTTTCTCAGTCCTCGTAAGTAACAGTATCTATCTGTACACTTCCCAGAGTAAACAGGCAGTTCTCTTTCGGATAGATATCTGAGTCCTTTAAAACAGCAACCTTTGGATTCTCCGGACTGATTGACAGATCATATACAAAATGCACACAGTCCAGCTCCTCAATGCTGTGGAATACTTCTTCAAATATGAGCACATCACCAAAATTTTTCTCGGATCTGAAATAATTGATCTCTTTGTTGAGTGCCTCGATTATCTTTTCCTTGCAGCCTGTGTAATGTCTCTTTACATATACAGTTCCCTTAACTGACACAGGAGTATACATAGGCTGTACTATCTGAAATCTGGTAGATATGAGACGTCGCTGCTCCAGCCTTTCTGTAATCTGTTTGATATAATTCTCAGACATATAAGGCTTTTCATCATCTGTGCCCGGCATGACGACTATCTTTACCATATTCTCAGCTGCATTTATACTGGCATGGACCTTTCTGATACACAGTCCCGGTGTGGTCTTGACTATTTCCTCATAATCCTTTTCAGTAACTGCAGTGTATGGTGTGTTGATATCCTTGACAAAACGATCCTTCATCTGCTGAAGAGTCTCTCTGAAGGCACCACCTATACCGTTACATGGATTATAAAAAACCATTCCCAGAAGATTATCTGCATGAAGCTCATTACCTGCCAGAATATTACCCTTATCACCTTCAGTAACAGCCACCATTCCGATGAACAGCTCTGCTCCGATATAATCTCCGGCATCTTCAATGATGATCTTGCCATCATTCTCAAGAAGATGATAATACAGAGCATTTTCTTCATTTTTCTCAGGTCTTACAAAATCATACAGATAGCCGCCTTCGCCATCTTCCCTCTTGGCAATCAGACAAAAGCTATCCCTGACTATGTGCTCCACAGGAAGTTTGATCTCCTGATCATCATATCCGATCACACTTCCCACATCATATGAGCGCATCATCCTCTCATTGTAGAGGATCACTCTTACACTGTCTTTTGTCTTGA
Source organism: Butyrivibrio sp. (assembly GCA_045646185.1). Taxonomy (GTDB): domain Bacteria; phylum Bacillota; class Clostridia; order Lachnospirales; family Lachnospiraceae; genus Butyrivibrio. The sequence goes on along the minus strand of JAZRKG010000194.1, from coordinate 9,193 downwards.
GCGGTTCATATCCAAATTTTTCCTTGTCAAAAGAAATCTTGAAGCTCTTTGGACCTGTTTCTTCAAACAGGAAATACCTTCCGGAGATGTCTCCTCTCGACAATTCATATTTTCTATAGGCAGAACCCTTTTCCTCTTTGGCAAACACAGCTATATATTCATTATCTCTGAAATTGGATATTATTTCAATATCGTTAATTTTATTGGTAGTATAGCAGATACTTTCAGTTTCTTTCTGCCACACCTCAAATAAGAAGCCTTCTACAGATAAAAGCCTTGGTCGCACATCATAATCTGCTTTGGTAAGGGTAGCTCTTATGCAGTATCCTTTTTCCGGACCACCGTCATATTCACAGACCTTGTCAGAGCCAAATCCCAGCTTGATCTCGCCGCTGTACAAGAAGCTTCCTGTATAATCCCTGACTTTTAACTCTTTAAAACCATTGACTGAATAGTACTCCCATTTGGCACTGGCAAAAATATTATCAGCTCTGTCTTCCACAGGATTTCTATTATGAGTCTCATCAATTCCAATATAAAAAATAGTTTCCTTGATATCCTTTGGAATATGATCGATCATAAAATATATCGAGTCGCCAACAGCAGGTTTATCGCCAAAGGGCTTGATTCCCAGCATCACTTCTCTGTCAGTGCAAAAAGAAATATCATGGAACTTACCGTTACGCTCTGTATATACTCCGGTAATATGACTTCCACCAACACTTACATTTCTGCCTGCCTCAAAACACAGATCACCAAGTCTGAACTTCTGACCTGCCTTGATCTGGATAGGCTTTGGAAGTTTGGATGCTGATAAGAGGAGCCTTGCACATTTTCCCTTTTTAGGAGTAATATCAGCCATTTTCAAAAGAGCTGCTTTTGCTCTATAGGACAGGTTGGTAATAGACTCGCCCTGCAATGTATTAAAAGCAGTCAGATTTTCCAGCACAGTTATGCCAGGGTCTGATGGATTATAGTTAGTCCATTCCGAAGACAATAGAGGAAGCTGGATCATAGCCTCAGAAATGCGTTCATTATAAGTTTTGCTCTGTAACTCTTTTACAAACAGCATATTATTCCCAACCTTTGATCATTTTTTCAGTCATAGATTATATTTATCTTGTGTTCTCCACTTCTGCATACCATAAATGGAGTTACCTCAAGTCTTGTCAGGTCTATTTCTTTTTCACCTGAATGATCCGTGTACTTACAGATAATAGCTATGCGCTTGACGATAGCCTTACTCTTGAGGATATTTAGTCTCATAAGTATCTGAGATTTCTTTGGTATGGTTCCAATGTTCCATCCTGCATGAGATACGGTGGTTACAGGATTGAGATAATCAGCAAGCACCTCTTTTATCTGATTCTGTATCTCAAAACTGTCATCGATATTGGTAACCTCAACCCACGCATTTACTGCGATATCAACAAATGTCGGCTCCACTATGTGGATGTTTTCCTCTTTAACAGTCATCTCGCAGTTCTCAAGAAGATGTGTCTTCAAAGGCTTTACCAGATTGTGGAATGAGAAAGAACCATTCATAAAATCCTTCATCAGTATTACAAAGGTGATATCTCCCGATTCATGTTTTCCATCAATAGTCTCACCTATTACAGCAGTAGCCTTGTCTATGGAATCAGAAAAGCTCAGGATAACATTTTCATAATCTGCAGCGCTTACCAAGCGGTTTCTGGAATGGATGATACTTGCGCCGCGCCTTAAAGCCTTCGGGATACTCTCCATGGAACAGCCGCCATATGCCTTCACAGGATTAGTCAGAGAATCAATATATATTCCCTGTCCCATGAGGTCATTGATGCGATATGCTTCCACATTACCGTCAGCACCGTTGGTACATCTGACTGTAGCTACAAAAGCTATGTCATCAGTTACCCTTGGTATCCTGCACTTCAAACCGTCAGAGAAAACTATCTCTCCCATCAGTCTGTCTATTACATAGCATCTGTCTGAGACCGGTCTGTCAAAATTCTCTGTTTCCTGCCATCTGACATAAACTGCAGCAACATCACCTACAAAATTGTATTCAACCCTGATATCATCAGGCTGGTTATCCAGGTAAAACTCTATCTCCTGCTTGGAGATACTGCCTCTTTCATTGACCCAAACATCTGCATCCAGAATATTGCCTGCTCCCAATGCAAAATGCATATCCGGAGTACTCTCATCTATAAAGAACTCCTGAGGTTCATTGGTGTAGATATTATTGACCATGATGGCATTGAGCATGATATTGGTGATTTTGGGCATAAATAACAGATAATCCGCATTAGTCTGCCTCTTACTCCTGGCGATCCTTATCCAGTAACGCCTTTTGCCTTCAATTACTCTCTCATGCATATCTGGCGGTGGAATAAACCTTACGATCCCTGATTTGCAGAAATCATCAGTGTAATCAATAACTCTCAATGGTTTAAAACCATCAATGGAACTATATTCATATCTGCATTTGATACCTGTCTGTCCATAAGCATCAGCCAGATCAAAAAATATACTGATAGGGCCTTCAGCCAGATTCCTGTCAAATCCAAGATATAAAGCGTCATCAACATAACCGCTGCCACCCATTATCTCAAACTCTTCGTCAGACATTCTTTCAGTAATATCTTTTTTAGTTGTTCCGCTGATAAGTTCAAGCTTGTCAGGTTTGACATATTTGCCTTCATAGGAAAAAGAAAGCTTCATATCCCTGATCTGAGGATAATGATGGATAGCAGGTCTAAGGTAACAGTTGTCCGCCTTGATGACCTGTACCTTGATGCATCTTCCTGAATAAGCTCCTACATCTACAGGTTCCCAGTCCTCAGGGCAGTTAAATGTGATCGTATACTCTCCATCCCTGCACTCAGCAAAAAGGAAAGCTGTTTCAATATCACAGTTGAGCTTTTTCCAGCCGATACCATTGTAATATTCAAAAGAGACCTCGTTTACAAAGGCATCTGACATCTTATCAGTCCATACAGCCTTTGGTTTTCTCTTTACGATCTTAAGCTCCTCTTCCTCCTGCTTGGCGGTCACATAGAGCTCTTTTTCCAAAAAGGCTGTCTTGAAAGTCATCCTGACCTTGGCTCCCGGCTTGTTAAAATAACGGTCATGGCCAATGTAGCAGCTGTTATAAACCGCAAGAGTGTCAGTAAATATGTCAAATGAGTCCTTGGCATACTCAATGTTGCCGTCTGTTACAAACTCAGGTTCCAGCTCACCGCCACTTGAAGATATGCCTATTCCCTCTCCCTTGAAAGTGTCCTTCACCGGGATCATAGCTTCAAGATATATAAGGGAGAGCTCTTTATCTCCAACCGTTATCTTCTTACATTCCTTATGCTTGGTAAGTGAGAATGTACAGCCATCCTCTAAGAGTTCAACCTTATCAAACTCTTCTCCACCATCTTTTGTAAGATATTTAAATTTAAACTTTCCATCCTGGATAAACTTTATCAGCTTTTCAGCTCCGGTAAATCTGATAAAGACAGGATCTACTTTGACATCAAATAAAGTCTCATGATAAAGAGACAGAACGCTTCGACAGATGGAGCCTTCCTTTTCTCCAAATAATACAAAAGGTCTAAGTGCAGGCTCGGCTACAGGACTCTCCTCATCAGTCTCTGTCTCATCAGTCTCTTTCTTGAATTCACCTTCATATACTTCCAGCGGATTCATTTCACCCAGAATAGGTACAACAGAAGCATCCTCGCGGTCTACAAGAAATATGGAGTCCATTCTGGAATTGGTTACAAACAGATTCCTCTCTGTTTCAAAGATAATGTCCTGTTCATCTCCGCCTTCAGCCATTGCTATAAGCTTGGTTCCCTTATGTATCTCAGTACCATCGCCTCCGTTATTTATACCGTTAAACACCACAATACTGCCGGCAGGCTTGGCAGGCTTAAGTGTCAGATCAAGCATATTAACAAATTCAGCGTGAAATCTCTCGAGAACATCATCAAGGATACCGATATTATCTTCCATCTGAGAAGCAAATATCTTGGATATAGTGGCACCTATATCACGGTCTTCCTTGTTGTAATGCCACTCAGGAGTGTAACTCTGGCTTAGACTGATTATTTTGTTTTCTATATCTTCAGCAGTACGATTTCTGAATTTATCCATCTATTTCTTCCTCGATTTCAGGTTCATAGTACTCTTCTTCATTTTCTTCCTCTTCGGAAATATTCAGATAAAACGGGAATACCATATTGTCTCTGGTATTGCTCTCAGCCACCAGATAATCAATGTTTATGATCAGATAGTCCTGACTGTCCGCCATATTGATGGTGATCTCAATATCACTTATCCTTGGCTCCTGTCTGGAGATCATATTAGTAAGACTCCTGCGCATCATATTGATCCTGGTAAGGCTGACATCCATAAAAGCATAGCCCATTATATCCGTACCAAAATCCGGTCTCATAAGTCTCTCAGTAAGCTGTGTCATAAGGATGATATATATAGATTCCTTGACACTTTGCTCACCTGATACAGTCTTAAATCTGCCAGTAGCTTTATCAATTTCAAAGGGAAACTTGGCTCCTGTTCCCAAATGTGATCCATAATCTGCCATATACTACTCCAATCATCCAAGTTTTATTGGTGTTCCTGATACATTAACAGGTCCGCTGCTCTCAAGTTTCAGCATGGAATTGCCTGTAACAGATACATTTCCGCCTTCAAGCTTGGTATTATTATTAGCTGCGATCTGAACCTGATTGCTGGCTTCAACTTTCAGCTTGGTACACTTTAATAGCACTGATCCGCTGTTGCCATTCATGGTAAGCTCTATATTGTCACCAACTTTTATAGTCAGCTTGGTCTTGGCTTTTATCTCCATCTGACCATTTTCAGTCTTCATAACTATCTGATTTTCTTTTTCCTTATCAGTTATGACAATCTGTTTATTCTCATTATTAAGCTCTATCTGATGTGCATCAGTGGAAGTTGCGATGTTGATCTTGTCCTTGGATCCATCTCCTTCTTTGCAATCTACAAATGCTATATAATTGCCGTTCTTGGTCTGTATCTTCTTGTTGATATTGTTCTCATCTATACAGCCTTTGGCAAACTTGTCTGCAGTTTTGGGAACACTGCCTATCACATATGGTCTTGCAATATTTCCATTTTCAAATGCTACAAGTACCTGATCTCCAACCTCAGGGAAAAAGTATTCACCCCAGTTACTTCCGTTATAGGGATAAGTCATTCTTGCCCAGACCTGCCTTTCCTGATCGTAGTCTCTGGCAAGGATAGATACTCTCACCATCCCCGGAAGGTCCTTATCATAATTGGAGGTCACCTTACCAAGGTAGAGCCCCAGCATTCTGTTTTCCCCAAGGTCTGTTTTCTCAATCTGTTTTTGTGCTACTTCATCAAAAATATCAAAAAGCGGCATTTTGCTCCTCCTAGCTTAGAATGGCAACTTATCTGGTACGCCCATAGAACCCATACCTCCATCGGTTGGCATGGTACTTGCAACATCTGCCATTGTTGCAGCCTTTCCGATTATCCTTGTCAGGTATGTTCCCTCATGATCGATATAATGAGTTGTTTCTGTAATATAGTAAGTATTGGATATTGCACTTCCTATACCAATAAGCGTGATATAGCTTCCGGGAATGATCTCCGGTAATCCTGCAATTTCTATATCAAGGCTTGCAAGTCTATAGGATATGTTCTCCATCAGAGATGTGGCCCTTTGCTCAGCACTTTCCTTGGTATCTGCAGAAGGATCAAAATATACTTTAGTCTGCTTGGATACAAGAGCTTTAGCTTTACTTCCAAGGGAGAGTTTATTGCTGTTTTTCTTTTTGGCAGTGATCACACTGCCTTTTCCTGCATCTATTCCTCTTACTTCTACTGTTCCCACAAGGCCAGTCAGGTCATATTCAATATTGTAAGAAAAAATGGCACAGGACGGATCTAACTCCAGTAAAACCTCTGCATTTTCTTTGGCTTTGCGAAAATATACATAGGCTCCAAGTGTAAAGAATTCATAGTTAAATCTCTTGGCTGCTCTGACTATGAAATCATAATCACTCTCTGCTGCCATCTCTATCCTGTCAGTTGGAAGGTCTGTAGGCGCTGCTCCAGGTGTGCCTGCTGCCCCGGGAGCTGCAGGAACTGCTCCGGTTCCTCCTGCTGCATCAGCCTGAGGTTTGTCAGGAGTTGCAGTAACATTGTAGGAAGTTACTATCTGATTACTTATAAGAGTCTGATAAGTCTGAGAATTAAATATCTCCTGGACAGCATCAGAATAATATTTGGCTGTTAATCTCTTTGAGTAACAGTTGACCATCATGATGCCTTTTACATCCATGGCCGTAACAACTATTCCGGGAGATCTGTTGGCATCCTTGTCATAATTGAAGGCAACTCTGGCAATATATCCTCTGAATACTTCTCTTGCAGTAGTTCCGTAACCCATTTCAATCTTGACAGAAGAACCCAGCAGGATATATTTTTTAGCATCTTCCACGCCAAAACTCATGTCACCTTCATCAAAGGCTCCAACTATAGTAAAAGTAGCTATATTAGCCTTGTATTCGCAGGACAGATTGACATAGATATCATCAATCTGGTAGATACTTTTCTTGGTATTTACAACATCCTTGTCCCCAACATATACAAAAAAGATCGTATTGCAGAAAGATTCATATTTTTCAAATAGATCCTTATAGTTATAAGTTGCCATTCACATCATTCCCCTAAAAGATATTATTCAATGCTGCATCAACCGGGTTGGCTGATTTATCCTTGCCCCAGTACTTGTCATATCTCTGACCAAATATCAATGCAGACTGTTTGTAGCTGTCTGATACACACAATATCCTGAGAGTCACAAAAGCTCTGCAGGGCTGACCATTTATGTTGAACATTGTGTAATCCGCATTAACACGGGATAACATTCCTTCATAGCACATATCGCCCCAGTTAAAAGAAATAAGACGGGTATTGGGATTTCTTATAGCTGCTATAAAAGCCTCTACTTCCTTTTGAACTGAATTTTCTTCTTTTTTGCCCATGACTTTCTTGGCTATATTAATTCCTTCCTTTACCATTCCGGTTCCGGACAAGGTAGCTTTGTCAGCCAGGAAAGCTTCTTTTATATTGGTCCTGTCAAATAACAGTCTTACGGAAAATTCAACTCTGGCTTTGGCAGGAAGCATTGATGAGCTTCGAAGATCGGTACGTTTCTTTGGACTATCTTCGAAGATCTCACTTGGAAATTGTCCACCACCATGTGCAGATAGTGTTATTTCATTTGGATTAAAAAGAACAACATATTGCCTGCTCTTTGATGCAGCAAGAAAGGATGCGATCTGCTGTTCCTCAGTCAGGTCCATTGCATCAGTAGCCATCTTATTGAGCTTACCTATGGCAGTAGATGGATCTTTTATCATATCTGTACTGATATAATTCGAAGCTATACTGCTACTAAATCCGGTATTCATGGCTCCTGTTTTATACTGTTCAATTTCCTCTTTATTGAAAGTGCGTTCACTGATATCAGTAATCTCTATAATGGCTTTTTCATTAAATCCGGCTATATCAGTAAAGGTGTCCATTACTGCAGAGCCGGCACTTGATAGCATACTTCCAATTCCCATATGCCTTTCTCCTTAAACCTAAAAACTAATAAAGTTATTGTTAAAGAAGTTATTTCTACTCATCTTCGTAGCCTTCTGAGCCTCTTTCATCAAAGTCTGGGCATCCTTACCTGAGGCTGCCACACTAGGTCCTTCTTTAAATACTTTTTCAAACTTCTTGTTCCAATAGCTGTCATCGTATTTGTACTCTTCAATATCAGCTATCTGGACTATTCTGCAATCTATAGTGCCCCTGATGGGATTGCCTTTGGTGTTGAACATGGTATACCTTGCATTGGCAATGGTCATCTCACCTCTAAAGCTCATGTTGGACCAGAAGAAGATCACATGTCTGGTTGATGCTCTGGCAATAGCTGCCACCAGCATATCCATCTGAGGCTGGATCGTCCTTTTTGTACTCTTTCCCTGCACCATCTTGGTAATATCCTGTACCTTCTCTACTGCCGTATTGGATATCAGGCTTCCTGTTTCAAGAGCAAAGGCATCTCCAATCTGCAGATCATCAAATATAAGCTGAAAATCCAGAGATATAGTGGTCTTTGAATTGATTTTTTTTAGCTCATCTGCATAAGCAGATTTCTGTGTATTCTGAATATATACCTGCTCACCGGCTGTTGCCTCAAACCTAAGCGAATTAGGATTATACTGGACTTCAAATTCAACAAAAGTCTCAGGTGTTGTAAATTCTTTCGGGAAATGCTTCTTAAAGTCCTTCATAGAATTATCAAGTGCTTTTCCTGCGCTATCTAATAATTGCTTTTCTTTTTCATTAGCCTTTTCAGCAAGCTCTGTCAGTTTGACCTTTTTTTCTTCCTTACTCGGACCGTTGGTATAAGTATTATAAGAATTGGCAACAGCAGGATTGACCATGCACAGGATTGCCTTCTTGGTAGAAAAACTATCCTTTATGAAATTACCTGCTTTATTAACAAGTTGTGAGAAATCAGCCATACTTAGTAACCTCGTCTACTTTTCTCGCTCGCAAGGCGCCTTTCTATTTTGGTATATACTTTATCGCTGATGGTTCCTAATTGAGCATTGACACCTTCCTGTACAAGCCTTCTTATATCAGGAGTTTCAATTTCCTGTCTGGTAGTGTTATAGGTATTTATGACCTTATTAGTAGTTGTATTCTGTATGTTTTCTGTTTCCTGTTTTACTTCGTCTCTGATCTGCCTCTGGATGTTTTTGCGATACTGATCAAGAGTCTCTGCAATCTCTTCGCTGGATATATTTTCATTTACTCTATGGACTCTCTCTATTTCAGGTATATTTTCCTGTCTTTTATCCGCCTCGCTAAGAGTTTCCCGGGCATTCTCCATGGTCTGATGTACCAGTTCTGCGCCCTCTCTTATCTCATTTTTGATATTTATGTTCTTCTGAATATTGTTTTCACTTAGCTTACGTACCTGCTGGATATTATTTGTCAGGTTGTTAATGTTCTGCCTGATAGTCTGGGATGTTCCGGCATCTATCGCATTCTGATAGTAGAGCGAATCCGGAGCATTTTCTACTAAGTCGGATCGTAGCCATGTCGTTCTGTGAGCCAAGGAGTTGTCAGTGAGTCTTTC
>JAZRKG010000193.1:0-27631 GCA_045646185.1 Butyrivibrio sp. | reverse complement strand
TTCTTTGACGGATTCCGTACATCTCACGAAATTCAGAAGATTGAGGTTTGGGATTATGCAGACCTTGAAGATATGGTAAATAAAGAGGCGATTGATGAGTTTAAGGCTAACGCTTTAAATCCAAATCATCCTCGTCAGATGGGCTCAGCTCAGAACCCTGATATATTCTTCCAGACAAGAGAATCTTGTAACGTAGCTTACAATGATCTTCCAGCTATTGTTCAGAAGTACATGGACAAAGTAAATGCTAAGATCGGTACAGATTACAAGCTCTTCAACTATTATGGAGCTCCAGATGCTGAAGTTATTATCGTAGCTATGGGTTCTGTAAATGATACAATCGAAGAGACTATCGACTATCTGACAGCTCAGGGACAGAAGGTTGGTGTTGTTAAGGTAAGACTTTACAGACCATTCTCAACAGAAGCTTTTGTTAAGGCTATTCCTGATACAGTTAAGAGAATCGAAGTTCTTGATAGAACAAAAGAGCCAGGCGCAACACATGAGCCACTTGCACTTGATGTTATCGCAGCTCTTAAGGGAACAAAGTTTGAGACAACTCCAGTATTCTGTGGTCGTTATGGACTTGGTTCAAAGGATACAACTCCTAACCAGATCGTTGCAGTATTCAACAACGATACAAAGAAAGAATTCACAATCGGTATCTTTGATGATGTTACAAACCTTTCACTTGATGCTGGTGCTCCACTTGTTACTACTCCAGAGGGAACAATCAACTGTAAGTTCTGGGGACTTGGTGCAGATGGTACAGTAGGTGCTAACAAGAACTCCATCAAGATCATCGGTGATAACACAGACATGTACGCTCAGGCATACTTTGACTATGATTCAAAGAAGTCTGGTGGTGTTACAATGTCACACCTTAGATTTGGTAAGAAGCCAATCAAGTCAACATACCTGATTAAGACAGCTAACTTTGTTGCTTGTCATAATCCTTCATATATCCGTAAGTTCAACATGGTACAGGAAATCGTTGATGGTGGTACATTCCTCCTCAACTGCCCATGGTCAGTAGATGACCTTGAAAAGGAAATTCCTGGACAGGTTAAGAAGTACATGTATGACCACAAGATCAAGTTCTATATCATCAATGGTTCAAAGATTGGTGTAGAAGTAGGTATGGGTCCTACACGTATCAACACAATCCTTCAGTCAGCATTCTTCAAGCTTGCTAAGATCATTCCTGAAGAAGAAGCTATTAAGTACATGAAGGATGCAGCTCAGAAGACATATGGCCGTAAGGGTGAAGACGTTGTTAAGAAGAACTGGGATGCTATTGATGCCGGTGCAGATCCTAAGAACGTTATCGAAGTACAGATTCCTGAGTCATGGAAAGATGCACAGGATGAAGGCCTTGACTTCACAGTTGCACAGGGTAAGAGAAAAGACGTTGTTGACTTCGTTAACAACATTCAGGCTAAGGTTAATGCTCAGGAAGGTAATAACCTTAAGGTTTCAGAAGTTGCTCCTTACACAGATGGTTCAACACCTTCTGGTGCAGCTGCATTCGAGAAACGTGGTATTGCTGTAAACGTTCCAGTATGGAATGGTGAGAAGTGTGCACAGTGTGGACAGTGTTCATATGTATGTCCTCACGCTGCTATCCGTACAGTAGCACTTACAGCTGATGAAGTTGCAAATGCTCCTGAAGGCTTTGAGTCAGTTGACTTCAAGGGTATGGATGGATACAAGTTCTCAGTAGTAATCTCTGCACTTGACTGTACAGGTTGTGGATCATGCGCAAATGTATGTCCTACAAACAAGATTGCTGAGACACTTACAATGAAGCCTCTTGAGCCAAGTCTCTATGAGCAGAAGTTCTTTGACTATGCTGTAACAACACCTGTTAAGAAGGACGTTGTTGAGAAGTTCAAAGAGACAACAGTTAAGGGATCACAGTTCAAGCAGCCACTCCTTGAGTTCTCAGGCGCTTGCGCAGGTTGTGGTGAGACACCTTATATTAAACTTGTTACACAGCTCTTCGGTGACAGAATGTACATTGCAAATGCTACAGGATGTTCATCAATCTGGGGTAACTCTTCACCATCAACACCTTACACAGTTGATGAAAACGGACATGGTCCAGCATGGGATAACTCATTGTTCGAAGATGCAGCTGAGTTTGGTTACGGTATGTTCCTTGCACAGCGTGCAATCCGTGATGGATTAAAGACAAAGGTTGAAGCTATTGCAGAGAGCGGAAATGATGCTCAGAAGAGCGCAGCTCAGAAATGGCTTGATACATTCTCAAATGGTGCTGTAAACGGCGCTGCTACAGATGAACTTGTTGCTTCTCTTGAAGGCGCAACATCAGCTGAAGCTAAGGATGTTCTTAAGAATAAAGATTATCTTGCTAAGAAGTCACAGTGGATCATCGGTGGTGACGGATGGGCATTCGATATCGGTTTCGGTGGTCTTGACCACGTACTTGCTTCTGGCAAGGATATCAATGTATTCTGTCTGAACACAGAGGTTTACTCAAATACAGGTGGACAGGCTTCTAAGGCTACTCCTACAGGTGCTGTTGCACAGTTCGCTGCAGGTGGTAAGGATATTAAGCAGAAGGATCTTGCTTCAATCGCTATGAGCTATGGTTATGTATACGTTGCTCAGATCGCTATGGGTGCTGATATGAACCAGACACTTAAGGCAATTGCTGAGGCTGAAGCATATCCAGGACCATCACTTATCATCGCTTATGCCCCATGTATCAACCATGGTCTTAAGGTTAAAGGTGGTATGGCTAAGGTTCAGGATGAAGAGAAGAAGGCTGTTCAGTCTGGTTACTGGAACCTCTTCAGATTCAACCCAGCTGCTGAGAAGAAATTTACTCTTGATAGTAAGGCTCCTACAGCTGACTTCCAGGAATTCCTTGATGGTGAGGTTCGTTACCTGTCACTGAAGCTCAAGAATCCTGAAAGAGCTGCTAAGTTGAACGGAGAAGCTGCTCAGAACGCTAAGGAACACCTTGACTATCTGAACAAGCTCGTAACTCTGTACGACACAACTCAGAACTAATAAAAAATAAAAGTAGAAGGCTGCGTGCCTTCTACTTCTAAAAAAGAAAAAGCAGAAAACGAAAGTTTCCTGCTTTTTTTATTAAATATTTGCCAAAGTCTGAATAGCATTATCTTTTATGACGATACTATAATGCTCGTCTAAGTAAGTTTCGCCTGCGGCGGAACTAAATACCTCGCTGCCATATTCAGATAAGATAGTACAAATCTTTTCATAAGATTCCTTATTAAGATTATCTCTATACAGAACCAGGAAATATTCCCCTTCTGAAGAATCTTTATATAAAGTATTACGTACTGAAAACTGTTTATTAACAACTGAAGCAAACATGGTTATTTCATGAATGGAATCAAAAGCATACATGGAAATTGCAGCCTGCTCAGTTTGTGAATCAGCTTTTTTGTTTCCTGTTTTCTCTTTGACCTTTTTGGAATCAGTTCCAAAAGCTGCGCTACTGGCATTGTCAAAGAAACCAGAGATATCGCCCTGTTGTAAACGCTTGAATAGTCCCATTACATCATCTTCTGAAGTATCGTCATCACCTGAGTTGTCATCTTCAATAGATGGCGAAAAATTGGAGAATCTTGTATCCAATTCTTCGGGATCCTCTACCTTAGTGATAATCAGAACTATACAGTCTGAATTGATTGGAATAGCTTCTATCATCAGCGGTATATCATCCGCTTCAAAACCAAATTCAGCATTGGCCTGCTGCATCATTTCATGGAACAGCTCTTTGGCTTTTTCTGTACCATAGGCAAGCTCGCTCACTTTAATTTCGCGCTGGGCTAAATCGTCTCTGGTAAGGGTGCACCTGATCTGGTGGTCATTAACTCGTTCTATTTTCATATAGACCTCTCTCCTTACCTAATTTTAAAGTTATTTGAATACTAAATTATCATACACTATCTGTCAATAGATGTATCGGTAAAGAATAATAAAATTAATAGTTATTTAAGACATAAAAACACAAAATGTCCAAGTGAAAAATGAATAAAAAAATCCTATAAGCCTTGAAAATAAAGGGATAATAGAAAAAGCTTGCAAAAATGAACGATTTAATATATACTAGCAACTCGTGAGATGCCTTGGCTAGATTATGTATCTGGAAGGAGGCATGAGTTCTTTATTAGCATAAGTTTTTAAATATTTTTTCGTAATTTCTTTTACGAAAGTCTTACAGGAAAATACGTGTTTTACGAAGTCTTCCTAACATCCCAAAATTTAAAATTAAGCTTACATTGAACAACAAATTAATAAAGTGATTAAATATATTTTTTTAGAAGTTAAGATACCGCTTTAGGCATCTCTAAACTACTATAATCTAATTATACACCAGACGCAGGGAATTATCACAATAGTCCTTTTGGTCATACGAAGCAATAATTATCAGTTAACGAACAGTAGAGGATCCCGCCTTTATAAAATCCTGGTTATTGCAAAGTAGAAATGCGTGGTGGCCTGCTATAAAATTTATTGCAATAGCGAATAGGAGTAGTATTAAAAAAACAGATAAAAACTGTTACATAAAAGCTCGTCAGATGAGCATAAATGTTCGCCTGGCGAGCTGCTTTATGGTATAATAGGGAACGATTGAGAGGAGCTGGAGTTTAATGAAAAAGAAAGTACTTCCGGTGATTATAATAATCGCCCTTATTTTGATAATTGGAGCAGTTTATGTGGCTCCGCAGATATATGAAAAGATTTCCTATGGTACAGAATGGGCAGATCTGGAAAGCTATTTTGGAGTAAATGGAGATTCAGATGTACCTATTATTCTGCAAAATGAATTGATAGAAGAGCACGCTCTATATGCAGATGGTTATTATTACATGGACTTTGATTCAGTTCAGAAATATCTTAACGACAGATTCTACGCTGGAGATGAGGATGGAATATTAGTATATACAACACCAACTGCGATTATCACAAGCAGCATAGGAAGCTATGACTGGTCCGATACAGAAGGCGGTTCAGGAACAGAAGCCTATCAGATATCAAGATATGAAGGCGACACTTTATACGTGGCTCTGGAATATGTAAAAAAATACACCAATTTTTCCTATGAAGGTTTCTCTAATCCTAACCACATGCAGCTGACCACAGAATGGGAAGAACAGACAGTGGCTACTATTAAAAAAGATACAAAGCTCAGGCTCAGAGGCGGAGTTAAGAGCGAGATTCTTGAAGAACTTAGTGCAGGCGATGAAGTTGTTATCCTTGAAGAGATGGAGACCTGGACTAAGGTAAAGACTAGCGATTCCTTTATTGGATATGTGGAAAACAAGAGATTAACTGATTCGAGGACAGAAACACCTGAGGCTGTAACAGATTATGTTGAGCCGGAATACACATCAATTTCCAAAGACTACACAATAAACATGGGATTCCATGGAGTTGGGGGAGTAAGCGGAAATGATACACTTGAAAGTCTTGTAGCTAATGCAACAAGCTTAAACACAGTATCACCTACATGGTTTGCGCTCTCTGATAATGAAGGAAACATTAGAAGCTATGCTTCAGAAAGTTATGTTACAAAAGCACATTCCTTAGGACTTGAAGTATGGGCTCTTGTTGATAACTTTACAGGCCCATCTGATGTAAGCACAGGAGAAGTGTTATCACATGCTTCATCCCGAGCAAACCTCATAAACAATCTGATAAATCAGGCTGTTACCTATAACCTGGACGGAATAAATATTGACTTTGAGATGGTCGCAGCAGAAAATGGTCAGGACTTTATAGAATTCATAAGAGAACTTTCTATTGCATGCAGAGCTCAGCAGATTGTTCTTTCAATAGACAATTATGTTCCAATGAACTTTAATGACTATTATGACATTGAAGAGCAGGGCGTTGTTGCTGACTATGTACTGATAATGGGATATGATGAACATTATGCAGGAAGCTCAGAAGCTGGTTCAGTAGCATCAATAAGCTATGTGAAAAATGGTCTTGCAGATACTGTAGCAGAAGTTAATCCTGCAAAAGTAATAAATGCGATTCCATTCTACACAAGAATCTGGGCAACAAGCGGTGGAACTGTTTCAAGCGAAGCGGTATCTATGGAAATAGCAAACAACTGGGTGACAAATCACAATGTTGAACTTACCTGGGATGAGGATGCTGGACAGTACTATGGCGAATATACTGACTCAGATGGTACACTTTACCAGGTATGGATGGAAGAAACAGAATCTATTGAAACAAAGCTTAGTGTTATGTCTACTTTCAATATTGCAGGTGTTGCAGAATGGAAGCTGGGATTTGAAACCTCAGATATTTGGACAGTAATTGCCAATTATGTAAACAAATGAGATAAATAAGAAATGAATACAGAAGTAGTAAAAATTGAAGAAGAAAATATAGACAAAAAGGCTCTTGAAGCAATTCAAAGAGCTGGAGAAATATTAAAAAATGGAGGTTTGGTAGCGTTCCCTACAGAGACAGTTTATGGACTTGGTGGAGATGCACTGAATCCAGAATCCTCCAAAAAGATATATGCTGCAAAAGGAAGACCATCAGATAATCCACTTATTGTTCATGTGTGTTGCATGGAAGACGTTGAAAAAATTGTCGATAAAGTCCCGGAGACAGCCTACAAGCTGGCACAAGCTTTCTGGCCAGGACCTTTGACAATGATCATGAATAAATCAGAAGCAGTGCCAAAAGAGACTACTGGAGGCCTTGATACAGTTGCGATCCGTATGCCTAGCAACAAGATTGCAGCAGAGCTGATCAGAGCTGAAGGCGGATATATTGCAGCACCAAGTGCCAATATATCAGGCAGACCAAGTCCTACAGTGGCAAGATACTGTATTGAAGATCTTGATGGCAAGGTTGAAATGATAATAGATGGCGGACAGGTAGGAATCGGACTTGAATCCACAATCGTTGATCTTACTGTAGAAACACCAATGATCTTAAGACCGGGATACGTAACTTTAGAAATGCTGGAAAAAGTATTAGGCAATGTGGATGTGGATAAGACTATTATCGACGCTAACTCCAAATTAAAGCCTAAAGCACCCGGTATGAAATACAGACACTACGCTCCTAAAGGTGAACTCACAATTGTTGAGGGAAATCAGGAAAAAGTAATCGAATATATAAACAGCCAGGCAAAGAATTATATGGAGCAGGGTAAAAGAGTAGGAGTTATATGTACGGACGCTACTTTTGATAAGTACCATGCTGATGAAGTAAAGAGCGCCGGAAACAGAGAAAACGAAGAAACAATTGCCAGAGAATTATTTAAGATTCTAAGAGAATTCGATGATGATAAAGTTGATGTAATGTATTCAGAAGCCTTTGATGACAGCGGAATTGGACAGGCTATAATGAACAGACTGTTAAAGGCAGCAGGACATCATGTAGAAAGTGTTTAAATGCAAAATAAACGAAATTGCATTAAATAAAATCTTATAGCATAATAATAGGAGGAGCTAAAATGATAGCACTTGGCAGCGATCATGGGGGATTTGAATTAAAGCAGGTGATTATGAAACACCTGGAAGAGAGAGGACTTGAGTACAAAGACTTTGGTACCTATAGTAAAGACTCTTGTGATTATCCGATATTTGGAGAGGCAGCTGCAAAGGCTGTCAGCACTGGCGAATGTGACCGAGGAATTGTTATTTGTACTACTGGTATTGGCATCAGTATCACAGCTAACAAGGTTAAGGGAATCAGATGTGCATTATGTTCTGATACAATGTCAGCCCGTATGACAAGAGAACACAATGACGCCAATATGCTGGCTCTTGGAGGCGGGATGGTTGGAGATAATCTCGCAATTGATATCGTTGATACATTTTTGGATACAGAATTTTCCAAGCTGGAAAAACATAGTCGCAGAATTGATTTAATTACAAAAATGGAGGAGACAAGATGAGCAAAGTAGTAGTAATGGATCACCCACTTATTCAGCACAAGATTGGTTATATCAGAAGAATTGACACAGGTACAAAGGACTTCAGAGATACAATCAGCGAAATTGCAACACTGATCTGTTATGAGGCTACACGTGGGCTGCAGCTGCAGGATGTTGAAATTGAAACACCTATCTGCAAAACAACAGTAAAGGAATTAAAGGGAAGAAAGCTTTGCGTAGTACCAATTCTTAGAGCTGGTCTTGGAATGGTAGATGGAATGCTTACACTTATTCCAGCAGCTAAGGTTGGACATATTGGACTTTACAGAGATCCGGAAACATTAAAACCGGTTGAATACTTCTGCAAGTTACCAAGTGACTGTTCAGAAAGAGAAATCTTTGTTGTAGACCCTATGCTTGCAACTGGTGGTTCATCAATTGCTGCAGTTACAATGCTTAAGGATAAAGGCTGTAAGCACATTCATTTTATGTGTATAATCGCAGCACCAGAAGGAATTAAGGCTTTCCAGGAAGCTCATCCAGATGTTGATCTATATATTGGAGCAGTAGATGAAAAGCTTAATGAGCACTGCTACATTGTACCTGGACTTGGAGATGCCGGAGATAGAATTTTTGGTACAAAATAATAACTACTTGGGAGGTAAATATGAAAAGAGATGATTATATATCCTGGGATGAATATTTCATGGGCGTTGCAAAGCTTGCAGCCATGAGATCCAAGGATCCTAATACTCAAGTAGGAACATGTATAGTTAACGACGAAAACAATATTTTATCAATGGGATATAATGGATTTCCAAAGGGCTGTTCAGATGACGAGTTTCCTTGGGATAGGGATGGTGATGATGAATTATCAACCAAATATCCTTTTGTAACACATAGTGAATTAAATGCCATATTAAACTATAGGGGTGGAAGTTTAGTAGGCGCTAAATTATATGTATCACTTTTTCCATGTAATGAATGTGCAAAAGCAATTATTCAGGCTGGAATAAAGACGGTTGTATATGATAGCGACAAGTATTCTGATTCTGCATCAACCAAAGCATCCAAGAAGATGTTTGATGCAGCGGGAGTGAGATATTACCAATATCAGAGAAGCGGAAGAAATTTACAGATTACTATATGATAAAAAGTATTGGTGGGTTATTAAAAAAACATATAAAGCTCGATAAAGCAAAACGTATAATAGCGGTTGGAATAGTAGTTATTACAACCGCTACTATTTCTATATCTGCATATGCAGGTATCAATGAGACCAAAAAAGCTCTTGAAGATGCAAAGCAGCAAAGAGAGGCTACACAGTCTGAGCTTGATGAGACCAAAGAAAATATTTCTGAGATGACAGAGGCGAAAGAGTCTCTTCAGTCAGAGTTAAATACGCTGAACTCACAGCTTACAGAGGTGAGCAACACTTTGGCGAGTCTTGAAGAACAGATTGAGGCAAAAGAATCTGAGATAGAGACTACAAAGAGCAATCTTGAGACGGCGAAAAAGACTGAAGAAGAGCAGTATGAAGCTATGAAGAAAAGAATTCAGTTCATATATGAGGAACAGAATTTTATGCTTTTAGAGATGCTTTTTCAGGCTCAAAGCTTTGGAGACTTTTTAAATCACAGTGAATTCGTAGAAGCAATGTCTGCTTATGACAGGCAGCAACTTCAGGAATACGAAGCAAACAGGCAATATATAGAAGAACAGGAAGCTGCACTGGAAACAGAACTTGCAGAACTTGAAGGCTATAAGACTGAACAGGTGGCGGAACAAAGTCGTGTTTCCGGTATGGTCAGTACAACTTCTAATAATATAAGCGAATACACCAGCAGCATATCTGCGGCGGAAGAGGAAGCTCTTGAAAAAGAAGCGGAGATAGCTCAGCAAGATGCGGATATAAAAGCTTTGGAAGCTCAGCTTGCAGAAGAAATCAGATTATCAAATCTGGCATCTAATTCAGCCTGGAGAGATATATCAGAAGTAAG
The DNA here is from genome assembly GCA_045646185.1 of Butyrivibrio sp. Lineage (GTDB taxonomy): Bacteria > Bacillota > Clostridia > Lachnospirales > Lachnospiraceae > Butyrivibrio. The sequence goes on along the minus strand of JAZRKG010000193.1, from coordinate 17,719 downwards.
CTTTGCTGAAGGAGACAGATATTTACTTGCCAACCTTATATACTGTGAGGCTGGTTCGGAACCGTATGAAGGAAAGCTTGCAGTTGGAGCAGTTGTTATAAACAGAGTTTTAAGCTCAGTCTACCCTGATACAGTTGTAGGAGTCATATACCAGAATAAACAGTTCTCTCCGGTAAATAGTGGAAGACTTGCCTTGGCTCTTGCAAGTGATAAGGCAACGGCTGATTGTTATACGGCAGCAGATCAGGCCATGAGCGGAGTGACAAACGTAGGGAACTGCGTGTATTTCAGAACTCCGGTTGCAGGCCTGTCAGGTATTAACATCGGCAATCACGTATTTTATTAAGATTGCTTTAGAGCCAAAGCGTCAGTAATAGGCTTACCTATGGCTTCTATGCCGATTGAATGTATATCAGTAAGAAGTCTGTTCAAAGAGAGCAGACTTTTTTTCAACATATCAGTGTCTATAAGATTTTTGTCGTGGGCTTCAACAAGTTCATCCAGATCTAAGACACGCATTTCACCACTTGGAAATACGACCACATCTGCCAAAAGATCAGATATTATAAGAGAATTTTCAGATTCATTGTATTTATAGGAAACAATATCACAATACCAGCAATGGAAGTTACCGGCAGGATCGTAGAATTTACTGATTTTACAACCTTTTTTTAGATAATAACAGGAATAGCCATAAGATAGATAAGGCTTTTCTTTGAAAGCTTTCCATGAAGTGACAATCAATTCGTCATCGCAGCGCAGTATTTCATCATCTTTCAATGGTCGCACTTCTTTTGGGATGAAACGTTCGCGGTACAAATCCGGATAGAACATAAATCCTCCAAGTCTGCCATGGAAGGCAATATATAGATTGAAAATAAATGTTTTTTAGTGTTATAAAAATATTACTATTATAGATTTTAAAAGTCAATTGACTTAAAGCCCAGGGTTAAAGAATGAAAAAATCAATTATCAAATTTATTTACATAGTTGCAGTTTTCATAGTATCAATTATTGTCATAGAAAATATGTCAAATAAGGAAAGCGTAGATATGACTGCAGATATGCAGGAAGCTACCTTCCCTATAGTAAAGCTTATTAATGGAACTGAAGAAGTAAATGCCATGCATGGATATGCAAACGAAATGGACGGAAACTACATGCACGGCGATGTACTGCCAATAGGTTATGACAGAACAGTAAGCTTTGCAGTTGATAAGTATGAAAGAGATATAAACAGCGTGGTATTTGAAGTCAGACAGATTGATGGATCAAGCCTTGTAGAGTCTACGCAGGTTACTGACTTTAATGAAACTGATAGTACCATTAGCGGTACTATTCAGTTAAAGGACCTGATTGATGAAGATAAAGAGTACATGCTTGTCTTCCTGATAGAAACTGATACTGAGACCATCAGATACTATTCAAGAATAGTCTGGACAGGAGACGAAGATAGGTACTATGTAGACGAGCATATCGCCTTTGCGCTGGATTTTTCAGAAAAGACCTTTACCAAAGATAATTCTGAGGAGCTGACAAAGTATCTTGAATCAAACTCAGAGGGTGACAATACTTCTTTTGCAAAAGTAAACATACATAGTAGCTATTCTCAGGTAACCTGGGGGGATTTGGAAATCAAATCTCATACAGATCCTGAGATATCAGTAACGGATATTCACAGCCAGACTGCAGTAGTTCAGTTGGACTATGAGGTGGTTTTAAACAATGAAGGCGAAGAAGAGACCTATTTTGTAACTGAAATATACAGAACCAGATATACTTCAGACAGAATATATTTACTGAACTATGAGCGAACCATGGAATATGTTTTCCAAGCGGAAGACAAAGATATTACCAGTTCGTACATAGACCTTCATATTTCTGACCCGGATATGGAAATTGTTGAAAATGACAGTGGTACAGCCTTTGCCTTTGTTTCGGCAGACAGGCTCTTTGTATATAATGGCACAGACAATAAAATCGCGCTTATATTTGCATTTTATGATGATTCCAATTACGACGAGCGTACAACCTGGAGAGAAAATCTGATTCGTGTGCTTAGCGTAGACGAGGGTGGAAATGTTTCCTTTGTTGTATCGGGCTATATGAACAGGGGAACTTACGAAGGCCGAGTTGGAACAGTGGTATATACCTATAACTCAACACTTAATACCATTGAAGAGGAATCCTTCATTGCATCAACAAGGTCAGCACAGGTTCAGATGGCGTATATAAGCGACCTTGCTTATATAAACAGTAGCGACACTTTCTTTATGTCTTATGAAGGAGACGTGTATAGCATAAGCCTTGCTGATCAGGCGCAGAGCAAGATTATTGAAAATATGACTAGCGGAAGCTATAGAATTTCTGATTCCAATAGTGTTATAGCTTGGCAGGATTCCGATATGACTAAGCTTAAAGTGATGAATCTTGCAACACAGACTGTATCAGAGATTGAAGCTGATGAAGGCGATTATATCAAGGTCCTTGGCTTTATGGGCGAGGATTTGGTATATGGCCTTATACACCAGTCGGATGTTCACAATGACCAGATGGGTAACCCTGTATATGCCATGTACAGCCTGCTGATTAGAGATACAGAAGGAAATATTCTTGAAGATTATGATCCGTCAGGAATTTTCATTATTAGCGTTACGATTGAAGATAATCAGATACAGATGAGCAGAGTGGTTTGGGATGAGGAAAATCAGTCATATGTAGCCACTTATGATGATCAGATTATGAGCACACTTGAGGCAGAAACAGGCAAAAATACCGTTACAACTGTTACTTCAGATGTCTTTGAAGCAACAGTTGAGATAGTAGCAAAAAGCACTATCAATTACAAAAAACTCATAGTCCAGACACCAAACTTTACAATGTTTGAAGGTAGCAAAGAAGCTGATATTGAAAGCGAAATAAATGTAGAAAACAGAGCTATATACTATTATGTATATGGACTTGATGGCCTTGAAGGATATTATACAGATCCTGCAGATGCGGTTCTTACAGCCTACAATGCACCAGGTGTTGTTATAGACAGTAATAATAATTACATATATTTTAAAGGCAATCTTCTTACCTCTAATCAGAACATGACTATTACAAGGCTTGCAGAAGCCTGGGATGATATGACAGATGAGGATTCAGCAGCAGTCTGTCTGGATCTGATGCTTCAATATGAAGGCTTAAATAGAGACACACAGGCAATGCTTGATAATGGAGAGAGCATAATAGAAATTCTTGAAGAAACCCTGCAGGATGCGCAGATACTTGATCTTGACGGCTGCCCATTGGAAGCTATGTTATATTATGTCAATCAGGATATACCAGTACTTGCAAGACTTAATAATGGAAAAACAGTTCTTATTGTGGGATTTAACAGTTTAAATACTGTTTTGCTGGATCCTGAACAGGGGGCAGTATATAAATATGGTATGAATGATTCAACTGAATTGTTCGAAGAGAATGGTAATCACTTTATTACATATATTATGGAGGATTGATAATGGCAAAATTCGATTACAAAAAGGTTGCCGATCCGGTATTTTTCAAAGAAAATGTACTTCCGGTGCATGCTGATTTTATAGCTTACGCATCAGATGATGAATTGGAGCAGGGGATAAGCAGCTTAAGATATTCCTTAAATGGATTGTGGAAATTCCATTATGCCCAAAATATTAAAGCTGTAGTACCAGGATTTGAGGCAGAAGATTACGATGCATCAGGCTGGGATGATATCCGTGTTCCTGCACATATGCAGATGGAGGGTTATGATATCCCTGCATATATAAATGTGCAGTATCCATGGGATGGAAATGAAAAGATTACGCTTGGTCAGATTCCGGAGAGATTCAATCCTGTTGGAAGCTATATAAAAGAGTTTGAGATTCCAAAGGATTTTGAAAATAAAGATATCCATGTGTGTTTTAACGGCGTGGAAAGCGGCTTTGCTTTATGGGTAAACGGCAAATACGTGGGCTACAGTGAGGATACTTTTACACCATCAGAGTATGATATTACCAAATATCTAAAAAAAGGCATCAATAAAATGGCTGTTCAGGTGTATAAATGGACATCCTCAAGCTTTTTAGAGGACCAGGATTTCTTTAGATTCTCAGGAATATACAGAGATGTGGAGCTACTGGCTATTCCAAAGGCACATCTGAGCGATTTCAAGGTAAGAATACTGCTTGATGATAAATATAAGGATGCTGAACTGGAAGTGACTTTGTCACAGACATCAGCTGAAGGAACAACTCAGTACCAGCTTACAAAGGCAGGCAAAACGATTTGCGAAGGAGAAGTTGCCAATAAAAAGACTGTAGTTATTACAGAACATATAAAGAGCCCGCTTCTCTGGAGTGCTGAAAAGCCTGAACTATATAAGCTTACACTTTGGATAAAGGATGCAAAGGGAAAGGTTTGTGAAGTCATCTCTGAAAACGTAGGCTTTAGAAAATTTGAGATGATAGATGGCATCATGTGTATTAACGGAAAAAGAATTGTATTTAAAGGTGTTAACAGACATGAGTTTAGTGCTGACTCTGGAAGAGTTGTTAAGTATGAAGAAGTATTAAAAGATGTACTTACCATGAAGGCTAACAATATCAATGCAATTCGTACAAGCCACTACCAGAACGCACCATATATCTATAGACTGTGTGATATATATGGACTATATATGATCGCAGAAAATAATATGGAGACACATGGTTCCTGGTCAATACTTGGAAGATATAACAGACCTATTTCGGAGAGCATCCCGGGTGACAGAAAAGAATGTCTTGAAATGATGCTGGACAGAGTCAATTCGACCTATCAGCTTGATAAGAACCATCCATCAGTGCTCATTTGGTCAGTAGGTAATGAATCCTTTGGTGGAAAAGTTATCTACGAAATGACCAAAAAGTTTAAGAGCCTTGATGGCGACAGACTGGTTCACTATGAAGGAATAGTTCATGACAGAAGATATCCGGATACCAGTGATATGGAAAGCCAGATGTATCCATCTGTACAGATGATCAAGGATTTTCTTAAGGAAAATAAGGAAAAGCCCTTTGTATGCTGTGAATATACACATGCCATGGCAAACTCATGTGGTGGAATGTACAAATATACAGATCTTACAGATGAAAACCAAAGATACCAGGGCGGATTTATTTGGGACTATGTAGATCAGGCAATCAGAGAAAAAGACCGCTATGGTAAGGAATACATGGCTTACGGCGGCGACCATGGTGAAAGACCTACAGATTATAACTTTAGCGGAAATGGAATAGTAGATGGCAACAGAGAGCCATATGCCAAGATGCAGGAAGTGAAATTCAATTATCAGAACATAACTGCCCTTGTAAAAGCTCCAAAGGTTACCATCATCAATAAGAACCTCTTTACCAGTACAGCAGAATATGACTGTGAAGTTTTCCTTGAAAGAGATGGCAAAAAGATAGCGTCAGCAAAGCTTGATACAGATGTTGAGCCTCTTTCTACAAAAGAATACAAGCTTCCGGCAGAAATTGTTTCAAAGCTAAAGACTGATAAAGTCCTTTTGTTTAACAATGAAGCAGTAATAAGACATGGCGAATACGCTGTTACTGTATCCTTTAGACTAAAGCAAAATGAAGACTGGGCAAAAGCTGGCCATGAAGTTGCATATGGGCAGCAGATTATTTCAGATAAAGTAAAAAGCTTTGAAACTAAAAAGAAGCTCGAGCTTATTGTTGGTGACTTTAACATTGGAATCCACGGAGATAACTTTACAGTTCTGTTTTCAAGAGAGGGCAAGGCTCTTACTTCATACAGATATGGTGGAAAAGAACTGATAGAAATGATCCCAAGACCAAACTTCTGGAGAGCACCTACAGATAATGATGGTGGAAACAAAATGGCTTCAAGATATGGTCAGTGGAAACTGGCAAGTAACTACAGCCTGTTATCACCTATTCCGGATGAAAAAGGTGATGGGGTAGATTACCCTATTGTTACCAAAAAGTCATCAACTGAGGTTACTCTAAGATATAAATATTATCTTCCAACTACTCCAAGAAGTGAAGTTATGGTAGACTACACAGTTTATGGCGATGGAAGAGTTGGCATTGCCATGGATTACAGTGCAAACAAAAAGCTTCCTCCAATGCCTGAATTTGGTATGATGTTCAAGTTTGATGCAGATTTTGATACTCTTACATGGTACGGCAGAGGACCTGCAGAAAATTATAATGACAGAAATAAAGGAGCAAGACTAGGGATATTTACCTCAAAAGTTTCTGATTGTGTGGAAAAGTATCTGTTACCACAAGAAACAGGAAACAGAACTGATGTAAGATGGGCTAAGATAACAGACCACAAGGGAAGAGGAATCTTGTTTGAAGCTGAAAGCATGAACTTTAGTGCAATTCCTTATACACCGGATGAATTAGAAAATGCGGCTCATCCTTATGAACTTCCTAATGTTCACTACACAGTTGTTAGAGCAAGCCTTGAACAGATGGGAATCGGAGGAGACGACAGCTGGGGAGCAAGAACTCACGAAGAGTTCCTACTGCCAAATAATAAGGATCTCCACTTTGAATTTACATTTAGAGGAATTTGATAAGCATTATAAAACCGCTATGCAGGTTATCTGCATAGCGGTTTTTAAGTGCGCCCGACGGCACACATCTGGCATTTTTATTATTTGTTTTCAGCGTCCATTTCCTTCTGAAGCTCACCATTATTGTATCTCTCAATGATGCTGCTGATACGCTCAACAGGATTGAGAAGGTCACTAATAGAAGCATCGTGGTTAAGTGTATCAATAATATAAGCGATATATTTTGACATGTCACAGCTGATATACCAGTCACGAGACAAAAGCTCTGGAGTCTGATAAATAAGGTTTGTAGTAAGAATACGGTCAAATAAACCTTCTTCATAAGCCTTATCAAATTTATCAAGACCATTTGTAAATAATCCAAATGTAGCAAAAACATAGATGTGAGCAGCCTTACGCTCTTTAAGAGCCTTAGCCACATCGAAAATACTATCTCCAGAAGAAATCATGTCATCAACGATGATAACAGACTTACCTTCCACAGAAGTACCAAGGAATTCATGAGAAACAATAGGATTGCTTCCGTTTACAACCTGAGTATAGTCACGACGCTTGTAGAACATACCAACGTCAAGACCAAGTACTGAACCAAGATATACAGCACGGCTCATTCCGCCTTCGTCAGGAGAGATGACCATCATGTGGTCAGAATCAATCTGAAGCCCCTGAACATTACGGAGAAGTGCTTTAATAAACTGATATGTAGTTCTAACAGTTTCGAAACCATGAAGAGGAATAGCATTTTGAACACGAGCATCGTGAGCATCAAAGGTAATGATATTATCAACACCCATGCCTACAAGCTCTTGAAGAGCAAGAGCACAATCGAGAGATTCTCTGGCTGTTCTCTTGTGCTGTCTGCCTTCGTAAAGGAAAGGCATTATAACTGTAATTCGTCTTGCCTTACCACCGACAGCAGCGATGATACGTTTTAAATCCTGATAATGATCATCAGGAGACATATGATTTTCCTTGCCAAATAGAGAATAAGTTAAACTATAGTTGCAAACATCAACCATGATGTATAAATCATCACCACGGACTGACTGTTTAATAACACCTTTTGCTTCGCCGCTTCCAAAACGAGGAACGGCAGCTTCTAATAAATAAGATGGTCTTTCATATCCAGTGAAAGCGAGAGAGTCTTTATGTTCATTTTCTCTTTCAGCTCTCCATTTAACTAAGTAGTAATCAACTTTCTCCCCTAGAGAACGGCATCCCTCAAGTGGAATAAGACCAAGGGATCCTACTGGAATAGTCTCCAGATTTCGTTTCTCTTCTCTTCTTGGCATTACGAAAAATCCTCACTTTCTGTTTTTTAACTTCTTTTTGTAGATTCTAATGTCCGGACCTGTCAGCTTTACTATAGAATAAGATGCTGCAATTCTAGAAAAAATACGGTCCGAGTATAAATTACGTAGCCCCTCGAGATCGAGATTACTGTTAATGATAGTAGAACGGTTGCGAAGATTACGCTCGTTCAAACATGAAAAAAACTGGGAAGTCACAAAATTATTAGTACGTTCCGTTCCCAAGTCATCAATAATCAGTAATTCACAGTTGTATAAATCTTCGTACAAATTATGAAGTTCATTTTTATTATTGTAGTCAAAAGCCAGTTCTGATAACTTATCAAACAAGGTCGTTGCACTGAAATAGATCACTGAATGACCCTGATCCAGAATTTCTTTTGCCACGCAAATAGATAAGAAAGATTTACCAGTACCCACTGTACCATAAAAGAAAATATTTTGGTAGTCGGAATTAAATTTATTAATAAAATTTTTGCAGGTTGTAACAGCCCCCTTAAATTTGGTTAAATCTTCGCCAGTGTAATAATCATAGGATAATAGAGAAAAGTTAGCTGTTTCAGTCAACCTTTGAAGATTGGATTGTTCATAGAGATTGTTAATAATGAGTTGCTTTAAGCAATGACATTTCTGGCCATAAATATAGCCGGTATCCTTGCAGTCTGGACAATCATATTTTAACTCAAGATAGTCCTCTGGTAATCCGGCTTCTTTTAAAAGGGCAGTCTTATGAGAGGCGATTTCGCCAAGCTTCTTTTTTAAGCCCTCTTTATTTAATTTGTGGCCACTGATTAGAGACTCTCTTGCATAAGAAATGCTTACCTCAGAAATAGAGTCTTCTAACTCTTTAAAACCAGGCACATGTTCAAAAACATATGCCTGGCGGTCTGCCTGCTCTCTCTGGTGTGTTAATCTGCTCTGCTCATAGCCATGCATTATGGCTTCATATTGTGAATTACTAAGTGCCAAACCTATTTCCTCCCCTTATGTCAGTTATCGAGAAGCTGCTGTTCGAGTTCTTCAAAATCGTAGGAACTTGACTGCTTAAATTGATTGAATCTGTTGTTTAAATCGATAGCTGAGACTTTTTTTACCTGTCTGGCTCTGCTACTGGCAGCAGAGAAATTAGCATCAAGTCTTGAAATGTCAGATTTGGTTTTGACGCTGTTTTCATGCCAGTTACGCAGAATGCTGTCACAATACTTTAAGCGATTTTTCTGGGTCGACATTACAGTACGATCGCAAGCTTCCATAATTATAGGCATTGAAAATGAATATTCCCCCTGCCACCTACTGATAAAGGATACTTCCTTATCAGTAGGGGCGTTTTCCATACCGAGCGCCTTCATTATATCAAGGATGGATTCATCATATTTATATGTTTGAGAGCGGGCTTGCTTTAATGTTGTTATGCCATCCTCGGCCCAGTTAATAGCTACCTTTTCCATGTAACGGAAATCCTTTTTATTATGATCAACGCAGAATTGCATCAGATAATCTAACAGATCATCAGAAAACTGCAGTTCATCATGTATATACAAGATAGTACTCATCTCAGAAGGACTAAGTGGTCTTCCAAAATACTGCTCTGCAATAAATAACAGAGGAGATAGACTATCGTCCTGTTGAAAATTAGAAAGCTGATCCAAAGTATAATTAGGCTTTTTAGGAACCTTAGTCTCAGGAATTTGCATCTGTCTAATGTTATCAGTCTTAACCGGTGGAGTGCTCATAATAGGTTCAGCATCTTCAGAAGCTCTTGCTTTTGAACGCTTCTGGGCCATCTTATGAGGAACAACATCTTCCATATGAATACTTGTCAAATGGTTAGATGCATCATATTCAAGACTGATAAGACCCAACTTCTCCCAATAACGAAGAGATCTAAGTACATCTTTTTCTGTGTGATTAAACTTGTCTGCCAGGTCAGAAACACTTGTTGGCAGATTTGCACTCATCATGCGCAAGAGATAAAGATAAATCTTTATCTGAGCATCGTTCGCCTCCCCCAAATACTCATCGATAAAAATGTTGGACACAGATGTAGAACTTACATCTGTACTCTGATTGATAGTTACACGCCCCATCATAAGTCAATTCACCTGCTTTACTTAATTCATCCGATCATTCATCCCCGAACCTGTCGAACAATTGAAATTATAGCATGCAAATTTTGAAAATAAAATGGGAAAAACGCCGAAGAAATGCCGAGTTTAAGCGGCTTTCGGGATTTTCGATTTTCGTGTGGATAGTGTGGATAGTGTGGATACAGAAACCCGTTTCATAAAATAAGCCGCTATGAATGGGAGATTTTTGACCTCCATCATAACGGCTGTTTTCCACGTGGATAAAAATGGAATTTTTTGTTATTTTAGTGGATAACGTGGATTATATTATTTACCCAATAAGCTTTCGCCTATTTTTACTACATCGCCCGCACCCATAGTTATCAACAAGTCATCCTTAGTGCAATTTTGCAAAAGAAATTTTTCAATTTCTTCAAAAGATGGAAAATAATAACATTCATGTCCGAGACTGCGAATTTTTCCCTGGAGAGTTCTAGAACTTATTCCAAGATGATCTGTTTCTCTGGCAGCATAAATATCAGCAAGAACTACCTTGTCAGCAAGTGACAGTGCTTCGGCAAACTCATCCATAAGAGCTTTTGTTCTTGTATAAGTATGAGGCTGGAACACACACCACAATGTTTTGTGAGGATAGTTCTGTGCAGCAGAAAGAGTAGCTTTGATTTCAGTAGGATGATGTGCATAATCATCTACAATAGTAACTCCGTCTACAACACCCTTGTGTTCAAAACGTCTGTTAGTGCCGGTAAACTCCTTAAGAGCCTTTGTTACATGATTGTCTCTAACTTCCATCAAATCAGCAACGCAGACAGCTGCAATAGCATTGTAAACATTGTGCTCGCCTGGAACGCTAAGAGTAATATGCGACTTAGAGCCGCTTTTTCTATTAATAGTAAAAGAAGCATTGGCATATTCATCATAAGTAATATCAGATGGATAGTAATCATTTTCACTGGAAGAACCGTAAGTAATTATGTTGCACTTAAGGCCGCTGGTAATCTCTGAAAGATTCTCGATATCTCCATTAATAATGAGAGTTCCATCATCTGGTAAAAGCTCACAGAATTTTCTGAAGGAATTTCTTATATCATCAAGATCCTTGAAAAAATCCAAATGATCAGCATCTATATCAAGTACAACAGATACCTTTGGGAAAAAGCTAAGGAAACTGTTTGTATACTCGCAGGCTTCAGTAACAAAATACTTGGACTGACCAACACGAATGTTGCCGTTTATATCCTTAAAAACACCACCAATTGAAAGGGTTGGATCCATATCAGCTTCCAAAAGGATCTTGGATATCATGGAAGTAGTAGTGGTTTTTCCATGAGTTCCGCTGATAGCTACCGGAAGTTCATACTCCTTCATAATCTGGCCAAGAAGCTCAGCCCTAGTAAGCATAGGAATGTTCTTTTCCTTAGCAGCCATGAACTCAGGGTTGTCAGGATGAACAGCTGCTGTATAAACAACTGCATCTATATGACCGCAGGCATCGAGATTTTCTTTTTTCTGACCATAGAAAACCTTGATTCCCATATTCTCAAGTGCTTTAGTCATAGGACTTTCTTTGGAATCAGAACCTGAGATGGTAAAGCCTTTATCTTCTAAAATATGTGCAAGACCGCTCATGGATATACCACCGATACCAATGAAATATATATGAGCTTTATTTTTAAATTCAACTGTATACATTTATCGCCTGACCTTTTCTGGTTAAATCATTTATTGTCCAAAAAACATACTGATAGCAGCCTCAAAGAGCGCTAATAGCAACTGTCTCTACCTATTAAATAGATTTAGGACTCTGAATATTATATATCTTAAATATTATTAGTGTCAAAAAAAGTAATGTTGTAATAAAAATTCGTGCAAAAAGTCTGTCAAAAGTCGAAAATTACTGCACATTTAATTGCGGTTTGTGATATACTTTTTATAGGTAAAAACGAGCGGTTTTCTTATATCATGCAATCATAATGATCAGCTGCAGAATTACTAACATTACAACGAGGTGAACCTAATGATCAAAAAAGAGATGATTGCCATGTTGCTTGCAGGGGGACAAGGAAGTAGACTTGGCGTTCTTACGGCGAATATGGCCAAACCAGCAGTATCTTTTGGAGGAAAGTACAGGATAATTGATTTTCCACTTAGTAACTGTATTAACTCAGGTGTAGATACGGTTGGTGTTCTAACACAATATCAGCCACTTCGGCTAAACTCACACATTGGAATCGGTATTCCTTGGGACCTGGACAGAAATATCGGTGGCGTATCCATACTTCCACCATATGAAAAAAGTACAGACAGTGAGTGGTACACTGGTACAGCTAATGCTATATACCAGAATCTGGAGTATATGGAACAATACAATCCTGATTATGTTCTTATCTTATCAGGTGATCACATATACAAGATGGATTATGAAACAATGCTGGATTTCCACAAGGCTAGTAAAGCAGATGTAACTATTGCAGTTATGCCTGTTCCTATGGAAGAAGCAAGTCGTTTCGGTATCATGATTACCGATGATGACAAAAAGATTGTGGACTTTGAAGAAAAACCAGAACATCCACGAAGCAACCTTGCTTCTATGGGTATCTATATTTTCTCATGGGAAACACTTAAAGAGTCATTACTTAAAAACAGAACTCAGTCAGGACTTGATTTTGGTAAGCATATCATTCCTTATTGTAAGGATCAGGGCAAGAGCCTGTATGCATACGAGTTCGATGGCTACTGGAAGGATGTAGGAACACTTACATCATATTGGGAAGCCAACATGGAGCTTATCGATATTGTTCCAGAATTTAACCTCTATGAGGAATACTGGAAGATATACACAAGTAACTTGATTCAGCCACCACAGTATCTTGGACCAGACAGCGTTATTGAACGCAGTATTATCGGTGAAGGTACAGAAATATTTGGAGAAGTGCACAACTCCATAATAGGTCGCGGAGTTACTATTGGAAAAGGAACAGTTGTAAACCATTCAATTATCATGAATGGTAGCCATATTGGTGACAACTGCAATCTTGAAAAAGCAATCATCGCTGAGAATGTTAACGTTGGAGACGACGTAAGACTTGGCGTTGGTGAAGAAAAAGAAAATGAGACCAAGCCTGGAATTTATCGCGAAGGCATCTGCACTATCGGAGAAAAATCTGTAGTACCAAGCGGAGTTTCGATAGGAAAGAACACCATGATATCAGGAATTACAACCGAGGAGGATTATCCTGGAGGACTTCTTGAAAGTGGTAGGACATTAGATAAGGCAGGTGATGTAGAGTGAGAGCGATAGGCATAATTTTAGCAGGTGGCAGCAGTAGCAGAATGCGTGAGCTGTCAACCAGAAGAGCAGTATGTGCAATGCCAGTAGCAGGTTTCTACCGAAGCATTGACTTTGCACTTAGTAGCATGGCAAACTCCCACATCCAGACAGTTGCGGTATTTACACAGTACAATGCCGGAAGCCTGAACGAACACTTAAGTTCTTCTAAATGGTGGGATTTTGGTCGTAAACAAGGTGGACTGTATGTATTTACACCAGCAGTTAAACCTACTGGAAACCTCTGGTACAGAGGAACAGCAGATGCAATTGCACAGAACCTTGAATTTTTAAAGAGCTGCCATGAACCTTATGTAATCATTACATCTGGTGACTGCGTATATAAGATGGATTTCAACAAGCTTCTTGAGTATCATATCGAAAAGCAGGCTGATATCACAGTTGTCTGCAAAGATATGAATGCTGATATTGATACAGAGAGATTCGGAACCATCAGAATGAATGAGGAAAGCAGAATAGAAGAGTTTGAGGAAAAACCTGTTGTTTCCAAATCAAACACAATATCCTGCGGTATTTATGTAATTCGTAGAAGACAGCTGATTGAGCTCATTGAAAAAGCTCAGGCTGAAGAAAGATACGATTTCGTAAGGGATATCCTTGTTAGATATAAGGATATGAAACGTATCTACGGATACAAGATTAAAGAGTACTGGAACAATATAGCATCCGTTGAGGATTATTACAGAACTAATATGGATTTCTTAAAGCCGGATGTACGTAAGTATTTCTTCTGGGATTATCCAAATGTATATACCAAAGTACATGACCTGCCACCTGCAAAATACAACGTAGGTGTTACAGTTAGAAATTCACTTGTTTCAAGCGGATGTATCATAAATGGAACTGTTGAAGATTCAGTTATCTTCAAATCATCCTACATAGGAAATAACTGCTATATAAAGAATTCTATCATCTTAAATGATGTTTATATCGGCGATAATACTCACATTGAGAATTGCATCGTTGAGAGCCGTGGAACTATTCGGGCGAACTCTTACTTCAAAGGAGAGAACGGCATCAGGATTGTGATAGAGAACAACGAACGTTACGTCATCTAACTAAAAATTGTGCGCCAATAAGAAGAGGGGGTTACAGCATGAATATCACAGATGTTCGCGTAAGAAAAGTTGCAAAACAGGGAAAGATGAGAGCAGTAGTATCAATTACATTTGATAATGAATTTGTAGTTCATGATATCAAAGTAATTGAAGGTGAGAAGGGCCTTTTCATTGCTATGCCTAGTAAGAAATCAGCAGATGGCGAGTATAGAGACATTGCTCATCCTATCAACTCTGATATGCGTCAGCAGCTACAGAAGATTATTCTTGAAGCTTTTGACAAAGCAGCAGATCCAGTTCCTGCGGACGAAACACCTACAGCAGAATAACAGAATAATCAAAACTAAATATAAGGGCGTATCGGTATAACTGGTACGCCTTTTTGTAGTGCTCAAATATAGTTTATTTAATAATATTGTGGTAGAATCAAAGAACAAAATTTCGTGAAAGAGGATCATAAATGTATATAATTGCAGGACTTGGAAATCCGGAGAGAAAATATATAGGAACCAGACACAATGTCGGATTTGCCACAATAGATAAACTATCAGATATTTACAATATAGGACTTACAGGAACCAAATTCAATGGCGCTTATGGAAAAGGCACTATTGCAGGAGAAAAGGTGATTCTTTTAAAACCACTGACCTATATGAACCTCAGCGGCGAATCCATAAGACCTTTGGCAGACTATTTCAAAATAGATACCAAGACAGAACTCATAGTAATATCAGATGACATAGACCTGGATGTAGGCGCCCTGAGAATCAGACCAAAGGGAAGTGCCGGTGGACATAATGGACTAAAGAGCATCATAAGCCACCTTGGACATGATGAATTTGCCAGAGTAAGAGTTGGGGTAGGACATAAACCACCCAAGATGGATCTTGCAGACTATGTACTTGGACATTTTGCAGGAGACGATGAAAAGCTGATTGAACTTGCAATAGAAAATGCTGCAGATGCGGTAAAAGAAATTGTGGAAAACGGTACTGATTCAGCAATGAACAAGTTTAATGGCAAAAAAGCCGAGCTGTAAATCACATTTTTGTAAAAAGGATTGTAAATGAGAGCTATAACTGCGCCGCTTCGTGAACTGGAAGCGTTTGAAGAAATAAATAAATACCTTGAAAAGCCATTTGCCAGCGCACAGATAACAGGCTGTGTTGACTCTCAAAAGCTACATATAATCAACGGCTTAAGCGATGGCTTTAAATATAAGATAATTGTTACTTATAGTGAGCTTAGGGCAAAAGAAATCTTTGAAGACTACAAATTCTACGATAGAAACGTTACAGTATATCCTGCCAAGGACCTTATTTTTTATCAGGCAGATGTACATAGTAATGAAATAGTCAGAGAACGAATTAAATGCATGAGAAGACTTATCGAAGGCAGACCAATAACAGTCATTACAACCTTCGATAGCCTTATGACGCCTCAGATACCTGCTCAGGTAATAAAAGACAACATTCTCCAGATAGAAAAAAGAAAACAGGTTGATGAAACAGATATAGCCGCTAAGCTTGTGACCATGGGGTATGATAAGACCTACCAGGTTGAAAGACCCGGAGAATTCTCTATTCGAGGCGATATCATAGACGTTTTTGACCTGACTGAGGAAAATCCATACCGAATAGAGCTTTGGGGAGATGAAGTCACAGCAATAAAGAGCTTTGATATTCTTTCTCAGAGATCAATCGAAAAGCTTGAATCAATTGAAATCTATCCTGCAACAGAAATGATACTTACCAGGAAGCAGTTAGAGAAAGGCTTTGAGAAGATTCAGGAGGAAGCTGATAAAACTATTGAAACCCTCAGAAAAGATTTTCATACTGAGGAAGCTCATAGGTTAAAAGAATCCATAGCAGAACTTAAGGAACAGCTCTTTGAACTTGGTATGACAGTTAACCTGGAAAGCTACATCAGATACTTTTATGAAGAGACAGTAACATTTCTTGAGCTTTTCCAGAGAGGTGCCAGCTGTATTTTCTTAGATGAGCCTGTCCATATAAAAGAACATGCGGAGGCTGTAGAATACGAATTTAGAGAGAGCATGATGCATAGAGCCCAGAAGGGTTATATTTTGCCGGGGCAGATGGATCTTCTTTTCTCTACAAAAGAATGTATCGCAAGAATGGAAAATGGCCGCAGAGTCATGATATCCACCCTTATGCCTCCAAAGGAGCAAAATCTGTTTGAGCCTGAAAAGACAGTAGACATTCAGGCAAGAAGTATTGCGCCATATAATAATAGCTTTGAGGCTCTGGTTAAAGACCTGAAGAAATATGTAAAGGACGGCTATAAAGTCCTTATTTTATCCGGTTCAAGAACAAGAGCCAAAAGAATTGTGGATGACCTCAGGAAACAGTCAGTATCAGCCTTTTATAGTGAAGATCCTGGAAGAGTCCTTGCACCAGGCGAAATCATGACCTACTATGGACGAATACTAAAGGGCTTTGAATACCCTGCCCTTAAGTTTGCTGTTGTGGCTGAAAGCGATATTTTTACAGAGCACAAAAAGAAGCGTAAGCGCAAAAAGCACAGCTATGAAGGCGAAAAGATTGCAAGCTTTAACGACCTGAAAATAGGTGACTATGTAGTTCATGAAGACCATGGACTTGGCATCTACAAAGGAATAGAAAAAATCGAGTCCGACCATGTGGTAAAGGATTACATTAAAATTGAGTATGGCGGAGGCGGAAACCTGTACGTACTTGCCACAGGACTTGATGTTATACAAAAATACGCTAATGGCGGAGATGAAACCGGTCATAAGCCAAAATTAAATAAACTGGGAAGTGCGGATTGGAGCCATACCAAGACCAAGGTAAAAGCAGCCGTGGAGGAAGTGGCTCAGGATCTGGTAGAGCTCTATGCCAAAAGACAGGAAGCCAAGGGCTATCAGTTTGGACAGGATACAGTATGGCAGCAGGAGTTTGAAGACGCTTTTCCATATCAGGAAACTGAAGACCAGCTGACAGCCATAGAAGCCACCAAGGCTGACATGGAGAGCAGCGGCATTATGGACCGACTTGTCTGCGGAGACGTTGGCTTTGGCAAAACTGAAATAGCCATAAGAGCGGCATTTAAGGCGGTTCAAGATGGAAAACAGGTTGCAGTACTGGTACCTACAACTATCCTTGCGCAGCAGCATTACAATACCTTCAATGAACGTATGAAGGACTTCCCTGTCAGAGTTGACCTATTGTCACGATTCAGGTCAGCTTCTGAGCAGAAAAAGACAATCGAAGACCTGAAAAAAGGCCTTGTGGATATAGTAATTGGAACTCACAGACTTCTTTCCAAGGATGTGGTAT
>JAZRKG010000192.1:0-8089 GCA_045646185.1 Butyrivibrio sp. | reverse complement strand
TAATGAGCAAATTTACAGAAAATGTTAGTGCTTACATGTCCGCAAAAAAGATTAAGAATAATTACATATCATTGAAGACAGGTATTGATGCTAGCAAGTTATCAAGAATTATGAATGAAAAGCAATCGATAACAGAAATAGAAATGGATTTGATATCAAATGCTTTGGGACATAAGTGTACATATTTTTTGCAAGATAATTTTGTGGTACCTATTCGGCAGATGAATAGCGGTAAAGTAGCTTTATGTTATGTAGGTAACCCAACTGAATCACAAAAAGCAACATACGAAAAATTAGTTGAATTGGCAGAAAACATGGAAAGTATAGTTAGCGCAAAATCTGACTTCTATGAGGCAATGGGAGTCTAAATTATGAAATCAAATAAATTTGAGGACATAGTACAACATAATATTGACAACATTAAAGAGGCAAATGCTTGTGTTGATAAATTCTATAGTCTACTAGGAATGGAAAATAGTAGTGAGATAAAGAATATTACACAAGTAGTAGGGCCTCTTTTTTTGAGAAATAATTTTTTGATTATTCAATTACCATTAAAGGATAAAGAAATAGGAGCATTTTGTTATAAAGGTAATCATAATAGTGGATATGTGATTTTAAATTCATCTTTGCCGCCATATAATGTGAATTTTGCGCTTATGCATGAGACATGCCATGTATGTGTGAATGATGATATTGAATCCAATAATGTGGAAATGTTTTTGGATGATACTTACTTTGAGCACGAGGAAGAACGTATCGCAAATCAATTTGCTGGAATGGTACTAATGCCAGAGAGGCATTTAAGAAGAATGTATGAGAAGTTTATGTCTGAAACTGTCCAAAGTAATGAACAAGATGATCTTCAATTACCTATAGTAGTATGTAAACTGATGAGTTATTTCGAAGCTCCTTATATGGCAGTTTTAATTAGGCTTAGAGAAATAGGTTTAATTAATACAGGTGAAAAGCTTGCTAATTGTTTAGAATTAAAAGCTGAAGATATAGAGCAGATATACAATAGATGTTGGCTGGATCTTACAGCATTGAAACCAACATATAGAGATGACTATCCTCGTTTAAGAGAGTTTTTGATGAAAATTGCAAGGGAAAACATAGAGAAAAACTTTATGTATGAATCAGACGTTGAGGAAGCGCTCTTAAACATTTCTATAATATACAAGAAACTTACGGAGGGCAGGTAATATGTCGTATACTGTTACTCCTTCTAATTATACTAAAATAATTAACTATGTTTCTGAATATAATGAAGAAGTGTTGAGAGGAATCATTAATGCACAGCATTGCTATATAATGGATACTTGCTCTGTTGAGTTTTATAAAAAGGATAATCGCGCTGATTTATTTGCAGAATTTGTAAAGCAAACAAATGGTTGCATTATTATATTTCGTACGGTTCTAATGGAAATGTGCGGAGATAGAGGAATTCTTGATCAGCATCATATAGAATTCTTGAAAAAACTATCCGAAGCAGGTGTCGATGTGTATGTTCTTTATGAGGAGAACATATTTAAAATACTAAATGCGTATACTCAAAAGTCTGAAATAGGAAAATTTTTAAAAAATGCTGTATTGTGTGTAAAAGGACCTACTGGTATACTAAACAGCTTCTTATCTGATAATAAGGATATTATGCGTCAAATTGTTGCACCTACAACAATGTTTAGTGAGGAACTGTTTGAAAGGTTTTGGACAGAATTAAGACTAGTTAAAGAACATAAGGATAACTTAGGTGAAGTGGTTTGTGCAATTTGTATTCATATGCTCGCTAATATGGAAGATATTAATAAATTTAAGTATATATTTGCTACAGAGGATAAACGAGCAATATCTATATTGGCTAAAGTTATTAACAACCAAAGAAAATATAATACTTCATCAAATAAAGATTTAATCGGAGTATCGACTTCGGCAAAGATTATCGAAGAGATGTATCGAGCTGAGATACTGATATATAAAGAAGACATAGAATCTTTTTATAAGCCGTTTAATGAACAAACCAGAATAAAGGCGACTGTGACGAAAAAATTTGATATTCAGCTACAAGAAATAAGCTTAACTGTGCCGGAATTTGCGGAGTTTATAGTGAAACGTGAGGGAACAGTGGTTTGTTGAGTTACTTTTACCATGATCTTTTTGATACGTTAATCGGCTTATGACGCACAGCTGGGGACAGAGAGTGGTTCGGTTCTATAATCCTGACGGAAATCTGATAGAGGTTGGCAAGCTGATGTAATTATTATTAATCACTGGTGTATTGTATGTAAATCATATAGTATTAGTTATAAGTAACTTAGATCATCAGAAACAACAGCGAAAGGAGACTCTTATGGCAGAAAACAAGTGGAGATGTAGAGCGGAGGATTTAAAGGGTACAGAGACAGAGAAGAACTTACAGGCAGCTTTTGCAGGTGAGTCAGAAGCAAGGAATAAGTATACTTTCTTTGCTTCAAAGGCTAAGAAGGAAGGCTATGTGCAGATTTCAAATATTTTTGCTGAGACCGCGGCTAATGAAAAAGAACATGCTGAAATCTGGTACAAAATCTTAACAGGTATTGGAAGTACAATTGATTGCCTTAAAGAAGCTGCTGAGGGCGAGTCATACGAGTGGAAAGAGATGTATCCTTCTTTTGCAAAAAAGGCGAGAGAAGAAGGTTTCGATGAGATTGCTGAGCTCTTTGAAGGCGTGGCTGCAATTGAGAAAGAGCATGAAGAACGATACAGAAAGCTTCTTAAAAATGTGGAAGATAAGCTTGTGTTTTCTAGAGATGGCGACTGCATATGGCAGTGCAGTAACTGCGGACATATCGTTGTAGGCAAGGAAGCACCAGAAGTATGTCCTGTGTGCAACCATCCAAGAAACTATTTCCAGTTGAAATCCGAGAACTATTGAGAGTGAAGTATTAATTTGATGAGAAAAAGTTATTTGGAACGAATACATAATATAATACTTAAAATGCCAAGCTGTTTAGAAAAAGTTGTTGCAGCAATCCTTTTAGTGGGTGTTGCGTACAGCTGTATTCAGCTTGGCATTCATGTTGTATCACTAAAAGAACTGGCTTTCGATGCTTATATAGAGGATATCCTGGTCACGGCGTTTAATGCTGTCATAGTTATAGAGTTTATCAGGATGCTGATCAAGCATTCTATGAATACAATAGTTGAAGTGCTTATTTTTGCCATCGCGAGAGGATTAGTAGTTGAACACGAGGAACCTCTGGAGATACTGATTAGAATTGTCTGTATTACTATACTCTTGGCATGTCGTAAGTACTTGTTTTACGAAAAAGATTTTGAAGAAGAGTTGTAGTATTGGTTTCGGTTTGCTTAAAATGATAGTAAAATATAATAATGTCATTTTACATTTTAATATGGATAATCATGGAATAAGGTAAAACTTGGGGAATAAAATGAAAAAGATAGATATAGTTATACCATGCTACAATGAATCTAAATGCGTAGAACTTATATATAGTGCTTTAAAAGCATTATTTACAAAGGAACTTAGCGTGTATGAATGGAGCGTACTCTATATTGATGATGGCAGCCAGGATGATACGTTGGAGCGTATAGTAAAGCTGTCTAATATGGAAAATAGCAATGTCAGGTATATTTCCTTCGCGCGCAATTTTGGCAAAGAGTCAGCTATATATGCTGGTCTTGAAAATGCTGATGGCGATTATGTAGCTCTTATGGATGCAGATCTGCAGCATCCGCCACACCTTCTTATAGATATGATACATGCTATTGAAGAGGAAGGATATGACTGCGCTACTGCAAGGAGAGTGAAGAGAGAAAAAGAATCCAGAATAAGAAATTTCTTTTCAAATGCTTTTTATCATACTATCAATTGGGCTACGGGCATGAAGCTTGCACCTGGCATGACGGATTATAGGCTTATGAAAAAACAGGTAGCAGAGGCTATCGTTTCCATGAGAGAGCATGAGCGTTTCATAAAAGGCATCTATTCCTGGATTGGATTTAATTCTAAGTGGATAGAGTATGAAAATGTTGAGCGCGCTGAAGGCGATAGTAAGTGGAATTATAAAGGACTTTGGAATTATGCAAAGACTGGCATTATTGCTTTTGCAACAACACCGTTGAAGGCAGTGATATATTTTGGTTTTTTGGTAATTTTAGTTGCTTTTATATATGCTATTAAACTGTTTGCAATGTCTGTTTCTGGAGCGAGACCATGGCAGGATACAACAACTATCATATTGTTGCTGTTGTTTTTGGGCGGAGTGGTCATTTTGCTCCTAGGTGTTATTGGTGAGTATTTAGCACGAATATATATGGAGGTTAAGAATAGACCTATATATATTGCTAAAGATAAGAAATTGAACTAACAAAAATACTGAAATATGATAATACATGACATAATATTCATTTCGTGACAATAGATTGAACATAGTATATAATGGTTCGGTGATTGATAATCTTTGACATATAAAATTAGTTTTTTTAGAAGGAAATATAAAATGGATAACAAACAGTTGTTAGAAAACAAAACATTATTAGTAACAGGTGGAACAGGTTCATTTGGACATTGCTTTACTAAGTATGTACTTGATAATTACAATCCTAAGAAGATAATCATTTATTCAAGAGACGAGTACAAGCAGTTTGTAATGGCCAATGAGTACAAGCAGTATGCTGACAAGCTCAGATTCTTTATTGGAGATGTCAGAGATGGTGCAAGACTTGAGAGAGCAATGGAAGGCGTAGATTACGTGATCCATGCTGCAGCTCTTAAGCAGGTGCCAGCTTGTGAATACAACCCGGCTGAAGCTATCAAGACTAATGTAAATGGTGCAGAAAATGTTATAAATGCAGCTCTTAACTGTGGCGTTAAGAGAGTTGTTGCTCTTTCAACTGATAAGGCAGTTAATCCTGTTAACCTTTATGGTGCTACCAAGATGGTATCAGATAAGCTCTTTATAGCAGCCAATGCGTATTCAGGAACTAAGGATATCAATTTCTCAATCGTAAGATATGGAAATGTTGCAGGTAGCCGCGGATCTATTATTCCTTTCTTTAGAAGTCTTATAGAAAAGGGTGCTGCAGAGCTTCCAATTACAGATTACAGAATGACAAGATTCTGGATCAGCCTTCCGGAAGGTGTTGAGCTTGTTCTTAAGGCACTTAAGGATGCCAAGGGCGGTGAGACATTTATTAGTAAGATCCCTTCATTCAATGTAAAAGATCTTGCTGAGGCCATGGCACCGGGAATTGCTACAACAGAAGTTGGTATCAGACCAGGTGAAAAACTGGATGAGATAATGGTTACAACAGAGGACGCACCATTCACATACGAATATGACAAGCACTATATCGTATATCCTCAGGTTGTATACAATGATCGTCAGGTACCAGATCTTTCCGGTAAAAAAGTTGAAGATGGTTTCTACTATAGCTCAGGAAATAATAAGGAATGGATGAGTGTAGAAGAAATCAAGCGCAGACTTGGCGAAGCAATATATGAATAATTAGAAGTTAGAGGGATAGGTGCTTGCATCTATCCCTTATCGCATATATTAACGGCATATAGCAGGTGCTGATTTTATTTTGATATCCTCAGCACAGTTTGCCCAAACATGTATTTTAAATTGATGAATCAGAAATGGAGAACATTATGAATAAACCAGCAATAGAAGGTGGAACACCTGTTAGAAGTACCAAAATACACTATTCACATCAGAGCATCGATGAAAAGGATATTCAGGCAGTAGTAGATGTATTAAAGAGTGATTTCCTTACCTGTGGACCAGCTATTACAGAGATGGAGAAAAAACTCTGTGAAGTAACTGGAGCGAAATATGCAGTAGCCTGCAGTAATGGAACAGCAGCTCTTCATATCGCATGTATGGCAGCAGGTATAGGACCTGGTGATGAAGTGATCACTACACCTATAACATTTGCAGCCAGCGCTAACTGTGCGCTGTATTGCGGTGCTACGCCTGTTTTTGCAGATATCAAACCTGAGACATATCAGATTGACCCTGCTGAAATTGAGAAAAAGATAACTGATAAAACAAAGGCTGTAATCCCTGTAGACTACACTGGACAGGTCGTAGAGATAGCCAAGATCAGAGAAATCTGCGATAAGCATGGTCTGATCCTTATTGAGGATGCAGCTCATTCTATTGGTACTCTCTATGATGGCAAGCCTGTAGGCTCTTTTGCAGATATGACAGAGCTGAGCTTCCATGCTATCAAGACTATTACTGGCGGTGAAGGTGGAGCAGTAGTTACAAGCAATGAAGATCTATATAAAAAGCTCCTTTTATATCGCACACATGGAATTACAAGAGATGAATCCCTTATGGCACATGGCTCAGAGGGACCATGGTACTATGAGATGGTAGACCTTGCACCTAACTATCGTATTACTGACATGCAGGCAGCTCTTATCAGCAGCCAGCTTGATAAGCTTGCTGAATTTAAGAAACGTAAGCAGGACATCTGTAAGAAATATGATGAGGCCTTTGGCAAATTACCTCAGTTATTTGTCCAGAAAGAGATTCCGGAGTCTGATACTACTAGACACCTTTATATTTTAAGAATCAAGCCTGAAACATTAAAGATAGACAGAAAGCAGTTCTTTGAAGCTCTTGCAGCTGAGAACATTATCTGTAATGTTAACTATATACCTGTTTATTATCTGCAGTATTATCAGCAGCACGGTTACAAGAAGGGATTATGTCCAAATGCTGAGAAGCTCTATGATGAGATGATGTCTATTCCTCTCTATGCAGGAATGACAGATCAGGATGTAGATGATGTAATAGCTGCAGTAACTAAGCTCTGCGAGTACTACGCAAAATAACTATTGGGGATCCTTGGGGGATATATGTCTAATAAATTGAATTGTATAGATAGATTCTACTCTACATATCAGCGAGAGCCTGATGCGATAGCCTTTTGCCTATACAGGATATCTCCACTGGGTGCTCATATTGATCATCAAGGTGGTATCATCAATGGCATGGCTATTGATAGAGGTATCCATATGGCTTATGGTAGAAAGCAGAACGGCGTAGTAGAAGTTCAGTCCATGGACTTTCCGAATCGTGTACAGTTTCATGTCAGAGAAGTGCAGGATGAAAAGGTTGGAGACTGGGCAGATTACCTGAGAGGCGCAGCCAAGATGCTGGGAGAAGAATATCTGTTAAAATATGGCGTATAAGGTAACTGAGACAATAGTTGTAAGTAACCATAAATTTGTTGAGCATTAAAAAAAATGGGCAGATGAGCAGGAATATGCTATGACCATCAAGGTAGTAGACGATGGCTCTACAGACAATGATTATAGACTTGGTGCTGTTAAGGATATCCAGTTTGCACTTGATAGCATCGGTTCTGAAATAGATGATAATGAGGGATATCTTGTAGTGGCAGGAGATAATGTCATTGATTTTAGACTATCTGATTTCATTGATTTTGCAGTAAAAAAGGGTACTTCCTGCATTACATGCCATGAAGAAAATAATCTGAAAAAGCAGCAGAAGACAGCAATAAACACGATAGATGATGACTGTAAGATTACCAGCTATGAGGAAAAGCCTCAGGCTCCAAAGGGAAATCTTGCTGTTCCTCCATTTTATTTTTACTTTGGAAGAGATATCAAGAGAATTGAAGAAGCTATTGATAAGGGTTGCGGATACGACGCTCCTGGTAGCTATGCGGCATGGCTTTCTGGTCAGACTACAATTTATGCCTGGAAAATGGTAAAAGAAGATGGCTCGCAGGGACATCGATTCGATATCGGTGATCTTGAGAGTTATGAGAAAGTGCAGGAGTATTTTAAATAATATGGATGAATACTTGATTCAAGGCTCTAAGGTCGCACTGCGTCTTATGACAGAGGATGACACGGATCTGATAGTCAATTGGCGTAATAATCCCAGAGTCAGAAACAATTTCATATACCGTGAGACCTTCACTCCAGAGACACATAAGGGCTGGATCGAGAATCATGTCAAAAAAGGTGACGTGTATCAGATGATCATATGTGACCTGAATGATAATGGGCGTCCGGTTGGAAGCATATATTACAGAGATATTG
>JAZRKG010000191.1:0-24597 GCA_045646185.1 Butyrivibrio sp. | reverse complement strand
TAAGGATCTTGTGATGGTTACATCGTGAGGGTTCAAGTCCCTTCTTCTGCACGAAGAATGAGAGATTTAAGTGAAGACTTAAATCTCTTATTTTTTTATATCATAGGAAATTGCTTTCCTATGATATAAAAAACGCTCCGCTAAGGATGCGCACTCGCGCGATAGGTAAATGTTGCATAAATGCAACCGCGCTCGGCGCGAGAATGTCGCAAGCGACATTCTTTGTTCTTCTAATCAGCCAGCGATCAGCTGGCGCTGGTCCTGGGAAAATAGCTTTACCTACTCTTTGGACTTCAAATATCATAAAACAAAATTTCAAATAATAGTTACCATTATTGAGAAAAGTCTGTTATAATCATATTGGCGACAATTTATTAACATAAGAACGAACACTGCAAGGCTTGTGAATACTAGCTTTGACGGAATTTGTTATTGGGAGATTATCTATGTCAGAAGACAAGACAAAAAGCACTGGTATATTAGAGGAAAATAAAGAACTAAATAATGAAGTGCTTGAAGAAATCAGAAAATCCTGTGCTAAGGAAGCAAAATTTTCCAAGATTACTGCATTTTTTGTGGGCGGGTTATTTGCTGTTGTACTTGTGGCGGCGTTGATTTTGGTTCCAATGGCTGCATATACAATAAATAATGCCAATACACTTATTTCTAATGCCAATGACGCGGTATCGGGAATTAGTAGTGCGACAGGAGAACTGGGAACAATGATTACCAGTGTTACAACTACCAGTGACAATATGAATACCTTGCTGGAAGACAATGCAGAAGATTTATCTGATGCAGTTACCAGTTTGTCTGAGGTGGACTTTGATGGTCTCAATACGGCGATAAGTGATCTCCAGACTGCTGTAAAACCTCTTGCTACTTTGTTTGGTGGTGGACGATAATAGTGTTTTTTTATTCGGAAATATACTATTTGAATTACGAATTTTACAATTTTTATAAAATATTAATAATTTCATGACATTATAATGGACTTTCGTGCAATCTAGTTTGATTTTGTATAAAAAATAGTTGAAAATATTAATTGTTCGGGCTATTATTATTTAGACATAAAAATTATAGAACATTTTTATTTTATAAGTAGAGAAATCAGGGCAAAACTACCGAAAGGTAGTGACGCAAAGCTATAGGGGCCGAGATGCTTTATCACAGCCAGCCAGCTGCTGATACGTAAGATTTACGTATCAAAGTGCATGCCCGTCCGATAGACGGGTTTTTTTGTGCACAAATTGCATTCGTATGGGACGAGTGCAATGAATAGTAGTATGATCTTAGCTAAATACTTTTGTTATGCTCGATGAGGGGAGAGCACAGCATAGGTGGCTTTTAGTTAGATATGTAGGGCATCCTATTGCTATGATTTCAGTCTTCTTTTGTCTTAACTTAACATAGAATTTAGGTAAGTGCTGCATATCAACCGGGCCATGATATGTAGTGCTTTTTTTGCGGCCTTTTTTACCTGCGGGGCACGGGTAAAAAATCTGCTTTGGGGATAGTGATGTTGGAGACTATTTAAGAGGTGACGTATGGCTGAAATAAATTTAAAGAAACTTAGTAGAGCAGAATTATTACAAATGATGATTGAGTTTTCTGAGGAAGCTGAAGCTGCCAAGGCTCACGAGAAAGAAGTCGAGGAGCAGTTTGTTATTGAGAAGGGGCTTCTCATGGATCAGCTTAGTTCAGAAAGAGCTGCCATGCTTCAAAGCTTTGACGAAGAGAAAGCAGAGATGCGTGCTAAGTTCAATGAGCAAAAGGCAGTCATGCAGGCCAAATTTGACAAGGATATCACAGGACTGAAAGCCAGACTTGAGCGTGAAAAGAATGAATTAAGGGGAGAAGTTGATTATAAGCTCAACCTGATTGAAGAATCAGGAAGTTTGGCAGAAGCATCCTGTGCTATCAGTGGTCTTATGAGAGATGCTCAGGAAGCAATTGATCTATATACCAACAAGATAAAGGAAAATGTTCAGACAGAGCTTACTGAAGTCAAAGGTATGATAGCAGGTGCAAAAGCTCAGGCAGAAAAAACTGTAGCTGATGCCAATTTAAAGGCGGAAGCCATTGAAAAAGATGCAAGAGTAAAAGCTGATAAAACAATTTCAGATGCAGACGAAAAAGCAGCACTGATTGAAGAATATGCAAGAGCGCAGGCAGAAGAGATTATAAGGCTTGCAAATGAAAAGGCTCAGGAGATTCTTGGACAGGCGCAGGAAAATGCCAAGACTCTGGAAACAAAGACCAAAGCTGTTAAAAAGACAGCAACCAGTAAGACAACTACTAAAAAAACAACAGCTAAAAAGTCTGAGTCAGAAAAGAAAACAAAGACTACCAGAGCTAAAAAGACAACAACTAAGGATGTAACTATTAAAGAAGCTCAGGATAAGATAAGCGCCTGATGTTCATTTTTCAGAGAGAAAAACATGTCAGATATAAAGAAACCTACTATTGAGCAGCTAAAAACTGAGCTCAATAGAGAAAATAATAAAAAAGAATATAAAAAGACCTTTAGAAATACGATTTTCATTCTTGTTGTAGTATCTGCTTTTGCAGTACTTGTGTCCAGCTTTTTTATCACAGTGCTGAAGGTTACCGGAGATAGTATGACACCTACCTTTGAAACAGGGCAGATTGTCATAGCTCAGAATTCTAGCACATTTGAAACGGGTGACGTAATTGCTTTTTACTACAACAACAAAGTCCTTATTAAGAGAGTTATAGGTTCGCCTGGCGACTGGATAAATATTGATGAGGATGGAAATGTTACTGTCAATGGAGTTGCAATAGATGAACCATATGTGGACGCTCTGTCTTATGGTGAAAATACTGATATTACCTTTCCATATCAGGTTCCAGAAAACAGATACTTTGTTCTTGGAGATCATAGGAGTACGTCAATTGATTCCAGATCAACTACTGTAGGATGTGTTACAGAGGAACAGCTTATTGGCAAGATAGTATTTAGGGTTTATCCGTTTACAGTATTTGGAAGCATGTAAATAAAAAGTGGGGAAAGTTTTTGGCGGAGTTTGGATGTAGATATACAAGGGGCTATTAATGCGAAACATTGACGAGAATCGTGTAGAAAAATTTATAAAAAAACACACCGGATATAAGAAATGGCTTGTTTTGGTGTTGTGTCTTGCAATCGCTACTGGTGCAGTGACTTTATATGTTTTAAATAAGCCTGCAGTTGCAACGACTGCCGACACAGCAGAAAATGAAGTGGGTATTGTTTTGGAAGATGCCAATGGCTCTGATGGAAGCGGAGATTCAGAGAATGGCCAGGTGACAGATAATACACCAACAGCTGACGTGCCAGCTATTACAGAAGAAGTTACTGTAGAACAGACAGTTGAAGGTACAGAAGAAAATACAGAGGAAACTACTGATTATTCAGACACTTATACTTCAACTGGTACAGCTACGATAGTTGGAGCGGATGATGCAGAACAATCGTCTGCAAGTGCTTCTGAGTCAGCTTCGGTCAGTTCGGAAGAGGGATCTTCATCAACGGAAGCATCCAGTGCTGATGAGGCAGATTCGGCTGATAGCGCATCCAGCGCAGCATCTGTGGCAAGTACTGATGAGGAAAGTTTTGAATACATTGAGGAAGTTGCTTTAAAGGCTACTCTTATAGATGAATTTGGTGAAGAAATTGATCCTGATAAGTATACAGAGATTGAACTGCCTGACTTTGATGATGTTCTTGTTTTAAACGACACAGATAATCCTCCTTATAGTGAGGTCAAGGTCAATACAGGGCTGTTTAAATACACTACATATTCTTATGTAAGGGCTACCATTGGAAGCAGTGTTATTACAGGAATAAAAAAGGAAACAGTAGAAAGCTCAGTTAGCGATAGTACACAAGAGAACAGTACCACTACTGATGAGACTGATAACGCCGCAGCCTATACCGAAACTGAAAGTGAAAGCGCTTCAAAGAACGTTACGGTTTACTATTACACAACTGATGGTGAGAACTATACACAAATAGAAGAAGATACAGTTATAAACTTTGTATATACACAAGGAACACAGACTGAGTATGTTTATAACGATAACAACATAAGTATTACAGCCAAGCTTCAGGTTGCGGGAGCAATTCCGGATGATGCGGAGCTTGTGGTGACACAGATTACCAGCAGTACCAATGGTTATAACTACGATGCTTATATTGATGCTCTTAATGAAAATGCTGACACTATTGCTGATGAAGCAGGTCAGGAGAGTGCCAATACGTATGATTCCAGCAATACTCTTATGTATGATATTGCATTTATGTATGAGGGCGTCGAGATTCAGCCGGCTGAGGGCTCAGTTAGTATCAGTGTTGAATTTAAAAACAATCAGCTGACCAACGATTTGTCAGTTTCAGCTGTAGAAGATATTACAGTAGTGCATCTTCCAATCAAGGAAGAGGTTAAGGAAACATCTGAAATTACTTCAACAGAAGAAGCTACAGATATTACAGCAGAAGATATTGAAGTAATTACTCTTACAGATGCTACTGCAGAGGTTTCTGATACAGAAAAAATTGAGTTTAGTGAAGATAGCTTCTCAATATTTGCGGTTACCGTATATCAGAGCCATGAAGCTGGTACAGATACTTTTGAGTCTGTTCTTGGTGATGCAGTAAACTTTGGTATTGTAGCAGACACTCTTGTGATTGGAGAGTCAGAAACAAACTTTGCGGTTAAGAATGCTTATACATATCTGCAGTCAGGAAATGACCTTACTAATCCAAATGAGCAGACATATATAGCAGGAACTCTCACCGGAACCCTTAAGATAAAAGGTGAGGATGCATATTTTATAACTCCTTCAGCTTATGCATCACAGGTATCACATACAAGCGGAGCAGAACATTTAAAACTTGATACAGCATATAGTAGTGATGAGCTAAACTCCATTGTGGAAGATATGATGGTGTATGCAAGAGCAGCTTCAGCAGATCTTGCGTCAAAATCAGATACAGCGACCCTGTACTATTATGAAGCAGGTCAGAAATACTTTATAGATACTACAAAATATGGTGCTGGAACCTATTATGTAACTCTTGATGCTTCTGATATGAGTAATATTGCTCAGGCAGACAAGCTGCAGATTTACAAAAACTCAGATCAGGTAATTGTATTTAATGTAACAGCTTCTTCAACAATTAATCTTTATAAGTACTCGGTAAGTACTGATTTGGGTAGCCTTATAGGATCTGATACACTTGCAAGCTCCAGTGCTTATGATTCTATTACTCAGACGATTATCTGGAACTTTATAAATGCCACTGAAGTAAATAGCTCAGGTTCTGTGGCAGGTGTGTTTATAGCAGGACAGTCCAATGCTTCCTGGATAAACTATTCAACATCTTCTGGATGGATTGTATTTCCTTACGTAAAGATTGCAAGTGGTGAGTGGCACAATACTTACACGGGAATTACTCAGATAAGCGGAACCGCACAGCTTCAGGCATATAAAACAATAGATGATGAGTATGCAACGGTTACAGGCTTTAAGTTTACTTTATATAAACTAACTGGTACCGACACCTGGACAGAGGTTCAGACCGTAGGAAATGATGAGGATACTCCTCACAATGTTATATTTACGCCGATTACTTATGGTAATAACAGTACCTACAGTAGTTCTACATACCAGTATGTTTCACTGTCAGTTGGGGAGAGTGAGACCTTTACCTATAAAATAGTTGAGAGTAGCGGTACTACCGATTCTGAAGGTAATTCTTATACTGAGGATGATACAGAATATTACGCACAGGTTACAGTTACCTGCTGCAGGCTTAACAGCTACACGTCAACAACATACTACAGAGTAAGCGCTCCGGTCTATTACACGGATGAGAGCTGTACAACACAATGTAGTGATATCCCTACCTTCAATAACACTACTACAGAAGGAACCGTAGGAATTGCACTTTACAAATATGTAAACGGCGAAGATCCTGGTGATCTGGAATTTGAGTTTACAGTAAGAGTACTTAAATCAACAGGTGAGCTTGAGACACTTACTACAGAACTTACAAATGATGGTAAGAATATTGCATACAGTTTTGACTATAACAGCTCAGATATAATTGTGGACTCTAAGGGAAATGAGCGTATATATGTAGTAATTACTGAAAATGATATTACTGATACTACTTCTTCTGGAATTACGGTTACCAAGGATGACGATTATATAATTGCCAGAATTGACTATCCTGGAACAGAAAACCAGAAAATATATTATTTCAGATACAGCGCAGACGATGCTACTGAAAAAGGCTATATAGATAATATTGAATCTGGAGATGCCACCAAGATAAAAGCTGGTGTAGTTTCCAGTAAGACGCTAAAGAGTGCAAACAAAATATCTGATACCTCTGACATTGCCTTTTATAATACAGGAACCGGTAATCTTAGAATTCATAAGATGGTAGTTAATGACTTTGGTTCCGATATGGTCAGAGATAATACAGGAACAGCTCTTTTAAGTAATATCGTATTTAGAATTACCAATAACTCCTCTGGTAACTATATTGTATTTACAACATTTACCGGAAGAGCAGGAGATACTGGTACAGCAACAGAGTATGATGGAACAACCCATACAGCGACAGGAAATACCTACACGGTTACTTACAACCAGAGTGCCCAGTGGACGATTTCATCCATACCTGCAGGTACCTATACAGTACAGGAAGTGGCAGACGGACTTACCTTAAGCTATGATGCTTCCACTAATACCAGTACAGCAATCGAAGATACCAACCTGTCCCGTGTTACCAAATATGATGTAACGGTAGACGAGGAGGAAAGCGGAGTAACCAAGTATGGTACAGGTGGAGAGAACTATAGAAAAGTATTCTCCATGAACCTGTCAAACCACAGCGACGAAGCACCAAATTACGTGGTTGTGGGAAGCACATCCATAGGAAATACTTCACATACTCAGACTGTTCAGGTATGTAACTACTACAGTATCCCAATCGGACCGATAGAAGTTTCCAAGAACTTCTCTGGTGGTACCTGGGATGAGGATATGATCTTTACCTTTAAGATTGAGGCAGCAGGCTATAGTGCATATGACTCAGAAGGAAATGGAGTAACACTTTCTTCTCAGCCAATGCCAGAGGAAGATGAATCGCCTTATGCAGTAGTTGACACAGTATCTGTTACTTCAGCGGATGCTACGCTAAATGAGGATGGAACGTACACGGCAATAGCTCAGTTCAATTCCATTCCGTTCAGATACGAAGGAACGTACTACTACAAGATTACAGAGACTGATACAGGAATAGATGGGGTAACTTACGATACAACCGTTTATTATGTAAAAGTAGTTGTTTCCAAGAAATATACAACCTTCACAAAGTCATATACTTATGCAAGAATGACACATCCTGCAGGATATACATCGGATGCCACAGAGACTGAAGATTTCTATTATCTAGGCGCAGATGTGACTTATGCAACAGACAGTGATTTTTACAATGTTATTGCCAAATGTGAGCTTGCACTTGGAAGCGAACCGGATACTGCGGACCCGGATAATAATACATTTACGGCAACATATACACAGGGATCTGTACTCGATGTATGCTTCAACAACACGATTACAGGAAATCTTACAGTTAGTAAGATATGGCTGGATTCATCTGGAAATGATGCAGCAAGCAGCCATACAGCCCTTACATTGTATATCTGGCAAAGGGTAGAAGGTACAACACAATGGACCGTATATGGTTCAACACAGCTGTCGGCAAGTAATAACTGGACACAGACTATTACCGGCCTGCCGCTTATGGACTCAGGTGGCAACAAATACGAATATTGCATAAAAGAGTCCGATGATTACATTGATACCTATTTAGTTCTTTATTCATATAATGGAAGTAACTTCTATGGTCACCAGCAGAGCTCTGTAACAGTGCTTGAGAAGGTTTCCGGAGAATATGTTGAAAAGACATATCTGGATACAGGCTATAGTATGACAGTCTCTGATGGAGATATTAGTTACGGAACGGTTACCATAACTAATAAATCTGAAGTAACTAATACACTTCCATCAACTGGAGGAATGGGTACAGACCATATATACAATTTGGCTATACTACTTATTACTTTTGCATGTATGGGATTATTATTCAGTAAATTATTTTTTATTAAAAGGAGAGGAAAATGAAAAGACTAAAGGCATTACTCACAGGAATTTTGGCAGCTACCATGATCATGGGGAGCGCACTGACAGTATCAGCAGCTACTGTTAGTGGAACAGAGACTACAGGAACTATCACAGTAGAAAATGCACAGCCAAATCAGACTTATAAGCTTTATAAGATTCTTGATTTTGAAGTGTCTGCTGAAGGCGATGCTACAACAGCAGCAAGCGGTGTATACAAGCTTACAGGAACTGCATGGGATGCATTTATTAAGGAAAAGAAAGAATACTTTACAGTAGATGCAAATAATTACGTAACAGCAACAGAGGCTTTTGATGAGTCTGTAGCTGCTGCATTTGCAAAGGAAGCACTTGCTTATGCAGAGAAAAATGGTATTGCAGCTGATTATACAGGAACAACTGATGCTGACGGCATGACTTTTGATAATATCGGTTATGGATATTTCCTTATGGATTCATCAACAGGTGCCCTTTGCTCACTTAACACATCAACATCTGAAGTAACAATCGAAGAGAAGAACGGTGTTCCTACAGTTGATAAGACTGTTTTGGAAGGCAAAAGCTATGGCGATACAAATGATGCAGAAATTGGCGATACTGTAGAATTCCAGACTACAATCACAGCTCAGGCTGGTGCTCAGAACTATGTTCTTCACGATACAATGGATGCAGGTCTTACATTTGACGGAGATGTAACTGTAACAGCAGGTGATAAAACTCTTGAAGCTGGTACAGACTATACATTAGTTACAGATTCAGAAGACGGATGCACATTTGAAGTAGTATTTACAGACAGCTACCTTGATGCAATTACTGCTGAGACCAAGATTGTTGTAGCATACACAGCTACACTTAATGAAGATGCAGTAATCGCTGGTGATAACGAAAACGAGACATACCTTTCATATGGTGACAACAGCAAAACAGAAACAGACCGTACAGAGACATATACATACAAGTTTGATATCTTTAAGTACACAGGAACTAATACTGCTCTTGCAGATGCTTCATTTAGCCTTTACAGAGATGAAGAGCACACAGATGTTGTTAAACTTGTAGCTACTGATGCAAATGTTTACAGAGTAGCAACAGCTGGTGATACAGATTATGTTACAGAGATTACAACAGATGAAACAGGTTCTATTCAGATTGTAGGTCTTGACGCTGGTACATATTACCTTGAAGAGACAGCAGCTCCTACAGGTTATACACAGCTCACAGATGATATTGTTGTTATGATCACAAAGAGCAGCAATGGAGAAGCAAGTGCAAGCTTTGGCCTGTATCAGGATGGCACATCTGTGACTCAGGTTAAGGTTCTTAACAACTCAGGTTCACTTCTTCCTTCAACTGGTGGCGCTGGTACAGTAGCATTCTATGTTGTAGGTATTACACTTATCCTTGCAGCTTGTGCATTCTTTATCTATAAGAGAAAGGCTGCTTCATTAAGCTGATAGCAGATAACAAATCTTGATTTGAGATAATGCAGTAGTGCATGACTCATATATCCTGACGCTCTGTCACAGGAGCGCCAGGGATTTTACGGCAAATAGCCGGAATTTACAACAATTATGCCTGGACATTTTTTCGATTTTTATAATAGAAAAATGGAATAACCAAATGAAAAAATTAAAAAAACAATTACCAACTATTTTCTTTCTGGGAGTGTTGGTAGTGGGAATATGCATCATGGCATATCCTTCTGTTAGTAATTACATAAATTCACTTCATCAGTCCAAAGCTATCGCTGATTACAATGAGGCTTTGGCAAGTCTTACAGAAGAGGACTACACGGCTTTTTGGGAAGCAGCAATTAGTTATAACGAGGTTCTTGCTGAAAAGGCTCTTAATTTTAATCTTACTGATGAAGAAATGGAAGAGTATAACAGTATTCTTGATCCTACAGGAACAGGAATTATTGGTTACCTGGAAATAGAAAATATCGGAGTATACCTGCCAATATATCATGGTACAGAAGAATCAGTACTGGCTGTTGGAATTGGACATATTCCAGGGACTTCTTTTCCTACAGGCACAAGTTCTACACATACTGTTTTATCAGGACACAGGGGACTTCCATCTGCCAAGCTTTTTACAGATCTTGACCAGATGATCGTAGGCGATACATTTCTGCTTCATATAATGGATCAGACTTTTGCCTATCAGGTAGACCAGATAAGCATTGTGCTTCCTGAAGAGACAGAAAGCCTTGGTATATATGAGGATGAGGACTATGTAACTCTTGTTACCTGTACGCCTTATGGAATTAATACACACAGGCTACTTGTTCGTGCCAAAAGAGTGGATTATGATACTGAAAGTAAGCTTATAGTACCTGCAGACGCTTCCAAATATAAGATAATGGAAGTTGCTCCATTCATTGGAATACCTATTATTGTAATTGTATTTGTTATATTTATGATTCAGACCTCTAAAAAGAGTAAGCAGGCCAAGATTGTCACGCCAAAGAATATGAGGAATTTAAAGTGAAAAAGTGTTTTTTGAGTTTAGTAAAAAAGTGCATATTGCTTTTATGTGCTCTGGCATCATTTGGACTATTGCATCAGACAGCTTTTGCTGAGACGTTAGGTTCCATAACTGTTAATTACAAATGCTCAGGAAAGCCACTTGAAAATATGTTTTCTTATGCTTATAAAGTGGCAGATGTGACAGATGGAAGATTTACATTTGTTAGTGCGTTTTCTGGAGCAGGAATAACAGATGAGCAGATAAATATTCTTACTGAATCAGATCTTTCTGACGAAGCTAAAGTTGAGAGTGCGCAAAAAGCTTATGCTGAGTATGCTCAGACTTTATATGAATATGCAGTAACAAATAGCATTACTCAGACATCTACAGCAATATCCGATTCCAGCGGAGTTGCATCATATACAGGACTTGAGATAGGCGTATATCTGATATATTCAGAGCCACTAAGAGTTGGTACTTTTACTTACGTAGCAGCTCCAATACTTATTGCAGTACCTAGCTGGGATGCAATAAATGGCTCATACGTATATGACTGTACAGTTAATGCAAAATGTGAAGAAATAGAAGATGATGTTGATTATAGTGTTCGTAAAATCTGGAAGGATTCAGGATATGAATCCAACAGACCATCTTCGATTACAGCAAAGATATATCTGGATGGAGCAGAGTATCAGACAATTACTTTATCTTCTGCTAATAATTGGAGTTATTCCTGGAGCTATGAACCAGGACACACTTTTAGTGTCAGGGAAGTGTCAACAGCCTCCAATTATACTGCCAGTGTGACCCAGAACGGATACGTATTTACTATTACCAATACTTATACGCCGCCAAGTACACCTGACACTCCAGATGAGCCTGAAACACCTACACCAACAGATGAGGATACACCACCTGAGCCAGAAGAACCAACAACACCGGTTGAAGAAGTACTTGGTGTTATCAGAAAACTTGAGGATGTTCCTTCTGTACTTGGTGCAAGAAGACTTCCTCAGACGGGTCTTTTAATCTGGCCTATACATGTTTTACTGGCAGCAGGTATTTTGATGATGGTGCTTGGAGTAAGGAGCCTTAAAAAGAGCTCCAGGTAATTAGTTAGAAAGAAGAAATATGCGTAAGATTAAAGGAATATTATTTATAATAATTGGATGTATTTTTGTTGCCGTAGCAGCACTAATAATATACAACAATTATTTGGAAAGTTCGTCGGCAGGTGATGCTTCAGATGCAGATCTCGAAAGCGTACTGTCACAGATGCCTGATACTGTTCTCGATGTAGATTATGAAGGCGACATGCCTGTAGTTGATGTGGATGGCAGATCCTATATTGGAGTTGTGGAGATACCTTCACTTGGACTAATTCTCCCAATTCAAAATGAATGGAGTTCTGAAAATGCCAGAATTTCTGTCTGCAGATATCAGGGCTCAGTATATGAAAATAATCTGATTATTGCCGGACATAATTATTCCGAGCACTTTGGTAATTTGAATCAGCTCTCCACAGGAGATGAAGTAATAGTTACAGACATGAATGGCAGGAGCTTCTATTTTGTGGTTTCCAACATTGAGACGCTTGGTTCCTATGATGTAGAAGAGATGGAATCAGGAGACTGGGATCTGACACTTTTTACCTGTACGATCGGCGGAGCAAATCGTGTCACTATCAGATGCGAAGCTACCGGAGAAACAACAACAATTGGAGATGTACCGGACATTCAGGAAGCTGTTAAGAACAGTGAACATATAAGACAGTAATAATCACACACGCTGCAAAGCTATAATTTGCAGCGTGTTTTCTTTTTACTTTATATATCCCTGGTATGAACTAACTTATTGCAAAGAAACGTTTTCTGCGTAATAATAAAAGAGTGCATATTATTTGCAGTAAAGCCATGTGGGGCTTTATATAACAAAAGAAAAACAAACTCTAATATTACTATGGGGAGGTATTATCATGAGCGATAAGAATTCAACAGAAAAGATAAAGGAAATTGCAAAGGAAGTATCTAAAGCAACTGAGCCTGTTATTGAAAGCGCAAAAGAGGCAGCAGAGCCAATTATCAGAGATGCAAAGGTTGCAGCAAAGCCATATATGGAAAAAGCAAAACCAACTATTGATAAGGCAAGAGCCAAGGCAGAGCCTATTGTAAAAGATGCTGTATCCAAGGCAGAACCTATAGTAAAGGATGCTGCTTCCAAGGCAGAGCCTATAGTAAAGGACGCAGCTTCAAAAGCAGAGCCTTACGTCAAAAAGGCAAAAGAGGCAGCAGAGCCGGTTATAAATAACCTTCTTGATAAGGCAGATCCTTTTATCAAGGAAGTAAAAAGGAAAGCTGAGCCAGCTGCTAAGAAGGCGGCCAATACAGCCAAAGTTGTTGGAGCAGACCTGTCAGAAAAAGCAGCAAAGAAAGCTATCAAAACTGAGACCTTCATTCAGTACGCAGATCATGAAATCCGCACAGAGGACATTTATGATAAGGCAAAGTCTGATTATCTTGCAAAAGGCCACAAGCTTAGTGAGATAAAGGAACTTCAGATATATATTAAACCAGAAGACAACGCAGCATACTATGTAGTAAACAGAAGAGATACTGGAAAAGTTACATTTTAAGGGTGATTATGGCTATTGAATTAAAAGACTTTTTTGCTTTTACCCACTATGAATACGGGGAAGCATATTTTGGAAGCTACAAGGGAATGCGTTACAGACTTGCCAGGAACCCTTTGGAAAATGTTCATTTTACACCAGTAGATAAAAGAGATCCTGAGGCTACGCTAATGGCAACTGTTTGGCCAGAGCCTTATAGCTACTTCAAGACTGCAGACGAACAAAAAACCACAGAGCACTTTCCGATTACGGAAGAGGGCATGGCTCAGGCTGTAGAATGGTTTAATAAACAGTACGAAAGCAGAATTGACGAATGGACTAAATAAAAAGTGCAAAATTTTTAAAAATAAAAAAGGAAATTGGAAAAAACTGTCGAATATTTATTATGTAGACAGTTTTTTTCTATTTATACCAGATGGGGGTAAATATGAAGATTCGTGAAAGTCTTGAAGAAAGAGAAAAACGTGTACTTAGTCCTTATGCATCTCTTAGTATGAATAGCAAAGGCCGCGAGAGGCAGGAAAATGACTGCGACATAAGGCCATGTTATCAGAGAGACCGTGATAGAATATTGTATTCCAAGTCCTTTAGAAGATTAAAGGATAAAACCCAGGTATTTTTGACACCGGATGGTGACCATTACAGGACCCGCATGACTCATACCCTTGAGGTATCACAGAATGCGAGAACCATTGCAAGAGCCCTGGCTTTGAACGAGGATCTGGCAGAGGCGATTGCCTTTGGACATGATCTTGGACATACACCTTTTGGACACGCAGGAGAAAGAGCTCTTAATTCAGTCTGTCCATATGGCTTTAAGCACAATGAACAAAGCCTTAGAACTGTTGAACTTCTTGAAAAAGAAGGACAGGGCCTTAACCTTACTGTAGAAGTCAGAGATGGAATAGTAAATCATGAGATGAATACGATTCCACATACGCTTGAGGGTAAGATAGTAAGGCTTTCCGATAAGATTGCCTATATTCATCATGATATGGATGATGCTATTAGAGGTGGTATATTGACGGAAAAAGATGTCCCTGAATCAATCACCTCAATTATTGGCACTTCAAATGGACAATGGCTGGACTATTTTATTCACGATATTGTTGTGAATAGTCTCGACAAGGATGACGTCAAAATGTCTGACGAAGGCTATCAGGCTCTTCACGACATACGAAGCTTTATGTTTGCCAACGTTTATACCAATCCTGTAGCCAAGGCTGAAGAAGGCAAGGCTGTAGAACTGGTACGAATTCTATATAAATATTACATGGAGCACTTTGAACTCTTACCGGAGTATCTCAAGGCACTTATGGAAAAGGGGCAGCCGCGAGAAAAGCTTGTATGTGATTATATTAGTTCTATGACTGATCGTTTTGCTATTGCCAAATTCGAGGAATACTTTGTTCCAAAGTCTTGGAATGTTCTTTGATAAAAGATTTTAGAGGACAATCGGCACAGGCGCACAGTTTTGTACGGAGGAGAAATATACTTAATGCGATACCCCGATGACGTTATAGAGGAAGTTCGTTCAAGGAACGACATTGTAGATGTAGTGGGGCAGTACGTACATTTACAGAAAAAGGGCGCCAATTACTTTGGTCTTTGCCCTTTTCACAATGAGAAATCGCCTTCCTTTTCAGTATCACCAGGCAAGCAGATGTTTTACTGCTTTGGCTGTGGAGAAGGCGGAAATGTTTTTTCTTTTCTCATGAAATATGATAACCTGACCTTCCAGGAAGCAGTAAAAGCTCTTGCAGAGAGAAGCGGAGTACAGCTACCTGAGGCAGATGATTCACCTCAGGCCAAGGCCATGAGGGACAAGAGACAGATTCTCCTTGATATAAATAAGGAGGCTGCAAAATATTACTACTATTTGCTTAGACAGCCAGTAGGCCAGAAAGGTCTTCAATATTTCAAAGACCGTCAGCTCTCGGATGAGACCATGACTCAGTTTGGTCTGGGCTATGCTAACGTGACCAGTAATGACCTGGTTTTGTACCTTAACAAAAAGGGCTATTCTGATGCTCAGATAATTGAGGCAGGACTTGCTTCTCATGATGAGAAATTTGGTACTCATGATAAATTCTGGAACAGAGTAATGTTCCCTATTCAGGACGCCAACCACAAGGTAATAGGGTTTGGTGGACGAGTTATGGGCGATGCCAAACCAAAATATCTAAACTCGCCTGAAACCATGATATTTGATAAAAGCCGAAACTTATTTGGACTAAACATTGCCAAAAATGCCAGAGCAGGTTACATGATTATCTGCGAAGGCTACATGGATGTTATTGCCATGCATCAAGCTGGCTTTAACATGGCAGTGGCTTCTCTTGGAACAGCATTTACTTCAGGTCAGGCACAGATTCTCAAGAGATATACCGATGAGGTAATACTTTCCTATGATAGCGATGAAGCTGGAACCAAGGCAGCGCTTCGCGGAATAGGAATTCTAAAGGAAGCTGGACTTCGCGGAAAAGTTCTTAACCTAAAGCCATATAAGGACCCTGATGAATTTATCAAGGCAGAAGGAAAAGAAGCCTTTGAAGAGCGTATTCGTGAAGCTGAGAATCCATTTTTCTTTGAAATAAGAATTATGGAGAGCCAGCACAACATGAATGATCCTGAATCCAAAACTGATTTTCACAGGGCAATAGCCAAAAAACTTTGTGAATTTGAGGAAGCAGTTGAAAGAGAAAACTATCTTGAAGCCGTTGCTGTCCGTTATAACATAGCAAAAGAGGATCTCAAAAAATTGGTTGTCAGCTATGCGAGCCAGGGCGGAATAGTAAGAGCTACTACAAGGCCACAAAGCGGCATTCAGAGCAAAAAAGATCCTGAAGAGTCAGCTAAAAAGCCGCAAAGGCTTCTCATTACATGGCTGGCCGATGAGCCTTCTGTTTATCCTAAGGTAAAAAAGTGGATATCACCAGAAGATTTTTCGGATGACTTGTATAGAAATGTTGCAACAGAAATGTTTACCGGCCTTGAGCAGGGACATTTTGCACCGGCTGCAGTAATAGATCATTTTACCGATGAGGAAGAACACAAGAAGGTAGCGGAGCTTTTCAATACAACTCTTGTAAATATTGAGACAAAGGATGAGAGAAGCAAAGCCTTCCATGACATCATTTATGATGTTAAATCTCTTGGCTATGAGAGACAGATGAGAGATCTTAAACCGGATGATCCGGATTATTTAAGAAAAACCATAGATGGGAAAAAATTACTGGAAGAAATAGCTCATACTAAAATTTCCCCGGATGATTAAAAATATTTGGACTAACTAAATCGAGAGACCCGAAAGGAAAGAGGAAAAATGGCAGAGAAGAAGACTACCAAGAAGGAAGAAAAAGAAATTAAAGATACTGAAACAAAAGCAAAGACATCAAAGTCTAAAAAGGCAGCTGAGGAAGATACAGCTCCTAAGAAGACTTCAAAGGCTAAAAAGAGCGAGGAAGAAGCTGAGACAAAGCCAAAAAAGAGCACAAGATCCAAAAAGGCAGCTGAGGAGGAAGTCGAAGTAGAGGAAGCTCCTAAGAAGACCAAGAAGGCTAAGGTAGAGGATGCTGAAGGCAAGACAAAAAAGACCTCAAGAAAGAAAAAGGGTGAGGATGAAGAAGCAGAAGCATCTGTAAATGATGCAGATTCTGATGACGATATGGACGAGGATACAAAGGCCAAGTTTACTCAGAAGCTTGCAGACATCATGGTCTATGCCAAAAAGAAAAATAACGTCCTTGAATATAATGAAATCAGCGATTTCTTTGCTGATATGAATCTCAACGAAGATCAGCTGGATAAGGTTCTTGAGTACCTTGAAAAACAGA
The DNA here is from genome assembly GCA_045646185.1 of Butyrivibrio sp. Lineage (GTDB taxonomy): Bacteria > Bacillota > Clostridia > Lachnospirales > Lachnospiraceae > Butyrivibrio. Next base: position 7,464 of record JAZRKG010000191.1, on the reverse strand, counting down.
AGGTTGACGTTCTTAGAATGTCTGAAGATATTGATGATGACATTCCAGATGACGAAGATCTTATGATAGATGACGAAGAAGAGGTTGATATGGAAAATATCGACCTGTCAGTTCCAGATGGTGTAAGCATTGAAGATCCTGTCAGAATGTATCTGAAGGAAATTGGTAAGGTACCTCTTTTAAATGCAGAGCAGGAAATTGAGCTTGCAAAGTCTATGGAGGCTGGAGCTGATGCTCAGCAAAAGCTTGATGAGGATAAAGAAAAGAATGAGCTTAGCGACAAGGAAAAGAAAGAACTTGAGCAGCTCGTTTACGAAGGTGAAGAAGCTAAAAAGCGTCTTGCAGAAGCAAACCTTCGTCTTGTTGTAAGTATCGCAAAGCGTTACGTTGGTCGTGGAATGCTTTTCCTTGATCTTATTCAGGAAGGTAACCTTGGTCTTATCAAGGCTGTTGAAAAGTTTGATTTCCGTAAGGGATTCAAGTTCTCAACATACGCTACATGGTGGATAAGACAGGCTATCACAAGAGCTATCGCTGACCAGGCAAGAACAATTCGTATCCCTGTACACATGGTTGAGACTATCAACAAGCTTATCCGCGTTAGCAGACAGCTCCTTCAGGAACTTGGTCGTGAGCCTCTTCCAGAAGAAATTGCACAGGCTATGAACATGCCGGTTGAGAGAGTTCGTGAAATATTAAAGATTTCTCAGGAGCCTGTATCTCTTGAGACACCTATCGGTGAAGAGGAAGATTCACATCTTGGTGATTTCATCCAGGATGATAACGTTCCTGTACCTGCTGATGCAGCTGCATTTACACTTCTTAAAGAGCAGCTTGTGGAAGTACTTGGAACACTTACAGAACGTGAACAGAAGGTTCTCAGACTTCGTTTTGGCCTTGATGATGGAAGAGCACGTACACTTGAAGAAGTTGGTAAGGAATTCAACGTTACCCGTGAGCGTATTCGTCAGATTGAAGCAAAAGCACTTAGAAAGCTTCGTCACCCAAGCCGTAGCAGAAAGCTTAAGGATTACCTTGACTAATACAATAAAGATGAAAGCTGTGTGAAAACACAGCTTTTGTTGCCTAAGGATGTTTTTATGGAAAAAGATAAAAAGAAAACCGTGCAGCTTTCAGACAGACTTCTGTCTATTGCCCAAATGGTTACAGAAGGCTCAAGGGTTGCTGATATAGGTACAGACCACGGCTTCGTGCCAATATACCTTGTCACTGAAAATGTTGCACCATCAGTCCTTGCAATGGATGTCAGGACAGGTCCTCTTTACAGGGCAAAAGAGCATATTGAGGAATACGGACTTAATGACAAAATACAGACAAGGCTTTCTGATGGAATGGAAAAACTTAAGGCTGGAGAGGCAGATACAGTTATCTGTGCCGGCATGGGAGGGCCTTTAATGCAGAGAATCGTATCAGATGGACAACCTCGTGAAAAAGGTGTTAAGGAGATGATTCTGCAACCTCAGTCAGAACTAATGCAATTTAGACATTTTCTTAGAGATAGTAAATTCAATGTTCTTGCTGAAAAAGCCTTATATGAAGATGGCAAATATTATTTTATAATAAAAGTAGAATGTACAATTACAGAAAACATGCCGATATATAAAGATATGACAGATGTTTTTGCAGAAAAAACAGGCTGTAGCGAGGAGGATGCCACAAGAATCTGCGACAGATTCGGACCTTTTTTGCTAAAAGAAAAGTCAGAAGTGCTTAAAGACTACATATCTCATGGCATTGATGTTGCACAGTCAATTTTGGAAAAGCTTCCGATCGATATGAAAGGTGACCGGAGAAAAGAAATTGAAAATGAGCTGAAGGATTTACAAGTGGCGTACAGCTTGTTTTAAGGTAGAGGGTTTGCGCCGGGGCAGGGAGCCGCAGGCGATTCTTTTGGGAAAATAATACATTTGGAGGTTATGACTATGCCTATTATCAAAATTAATGGTGAAGAAAAGGAATACGCTGCTGATACTACTTTTGAAACTATTGCAAGGTCATATCAGTCACAATATAAAGCTCAGATTGCCGATGTTATTTTTAACGGCAAGATCAGAGAACTTTTCAAAAAGGTAAAAAAGGATGGCGAGCTGTCTTTTGTCACAGTTGAGGATCAGATAGGTTATCAGACGCTGGTGCGTACAGCGCTAATGATGCTGGTAAAGGCTGTTCGTGATGTTACAGGCCATGAGATGAACGCCAGAGTAAAGGTTGAATTCTCAGTTGGATATGGCTATTACTGCTCTGTGAAGGCTAATGGTGAGCTTCCAAAAGACCTTAATGAAAAAGTTCAGAAAAGGATGGATGAAATGCAGGAGAGTGCAATACCTGTATTTAAATCTGTTTACCAGCTGGATGAAGCCATTGAAATCTTTAAGAGACAGGGCATGGAAGATAAAATAAAGCTATTCCATTACAGACGTAACTCTGAAATCAACATGTACAACCTGGATGGCTATTTTGACTATTTTTATGGATACATGCTTCCTAATACTTCTTATGTGAAGATTTTCAGGGTTGAAAAATACAGAGATGGCCTTCTTTTAGTGCTGCCACCTAGAATGAAATCCAATGAGATCGTTGAGTTTGCATCCAGAGAAAAGCTGGTTGATACAATGGTTCTGTCTTCAAAATGGGGACAGGCTATGGGAATTGACAACGTTGGTGATTTAAATGAAATCATCTGTGCAGGAAATACCCATGAGCTTATTCTTGTGCAGGAAGCTTTCCAGGAGAGGCGTATAGGCGAGATTGCCAAAAAGATTCATGGCAGAAAAGACATTAAGTTTGTTATGATTGCAGGCCCAAGCTCCTCGGGAAAGACCTCTTTTGCCAACAGAATGTCCATACAGCTTCAGACCTATGGACTGGTGCCGCATCTTATCAGTCTTGATAATTATTTCAAGAACAGGGAGGACACTCCTAGAGATGAAAATGGCAATTACAATTTTGAATGCCTTGAAGCAATTGATGTTGAGCAGTTCAACAAAGACATGACAGAGCTTCTCTCCGGCAAAAAAGTTGAGCTTCCAATATTTAACTTTGTAACAGGAAAAAGAGAGGCACAGGGCATTCCTATGCAGCTTAAGGAAGAAGATGTACTTGTAATAGAAGGTATTCATGGACTTAATGAAAAAATGTCCTATGCGTTGCCTGCTGAATCCAAATTCAGAATATACATCAGTGCCCTTACCAGCATAAATATTGATAATCACAATAGAATTCCTACAACAGACGGAAGACTTCTTAGAAGAATCGTAAGAGATGCCAGAACGAGGGGAACCAATGCTGCCAAGACAATATCTATGTGGCCTTCAGTAAGAGCTGGAGAAGAGCAGTACATCTTCCCGTTCCAGGAAAGCGCAGATGAAATGTTTAACTCAGTTCAGATCTATGAGCTGGCTATTATAAAGCAGTACGCAGAGCCACTCTTGTTCAGTATTCCAAAGGAGGCTCCGGAATATCTTGAAGCTAAGAGACTTCTTAAATTCCTCGAGTACTTCGTAGGAATGAATGCAGACGATCTGCCAAGAAACTCCATCTGCCGTGAATTTGTAGGTGGAAGCTGTTTTAACGTATAAATACAGGGAGCTGTCAAAAACTTGACAACTCTACAAAATAAAAGTAAATTAATCAATGCATGAGTAGGATAAATGACCGCGGCTGCAAGTTCCGAAAGGACGCAGGTGAGGAAAGTCCGGGCTTCGCAGGGCAGGATGCCGGCTAACGGCCGGTGGAGGTGACTCCCAAGATAGTGCAACAGAGATATACCGCTCGAGGGAATTGCAAATGCATATATTTGCGTCAGCGAGTAAGGGTGGAAAGGCAGTGTAAGAGACTACCGTGCGGGTGGTAACATCCGTAGCCATGTAAACCTCATCCGAAGCAAGACCGAGAAGAAAGCTATGAACCGGCCCGGTTCGCTTTCAGGTGGGTCGCTTGAAACTGTTGGTAACAGCAGTTCTAGATAGATGGTCATTCTAGACATAACCCGGCTTACAGTCCTACTCATGTATAAAAAAATCATGGATGAAAACAGACTAAAAAATACAACTCCAAATAATCATAAATTATGCCACAGGCGGCTCCTGGCAGCTGCTGTAATCATTCTTTTTTCGGTGGCAGTTATTACCCAGAATACTTTTTTTACAATAAAAGCATATGCAAATGGCCCTTCTGACGAAGAGGTCTTTAATAGCATGTTGTCTTTGAACGAGACCAGGACAGGTGTACTTGCGGCAGATTCATTTCAGACAGGTGACGTAAATGCAGCTTTTGTCCTTGTAAGACCCTGTATTGTCCAGATGCATATAAATGGGTCCTATGGATCAGGAACAATCTATAGCATTGAAGAGGACTATATTACAATAATTACCAACAGACATGTGCTGGATAACTGGAATGACGGCGATAACAGATATGTTGTATTTTACGATGGAGCAGTGACTTCTGCTGAGCTTGTGGGTGTTTCAGACGATGCCGACGTTGGCATGATAAAAGTTGTAACCTCAGATATTCCTTATGAAGAGCTTATTCATTATAGAAGTATTAATTATAGTGAGACTGTTTTTGACCAGCTTGGGGCAGATGAAACTGTATTTGCCATTGGATCTGATAACGAAATAAGACATTCAATGCTGGATGACAGGATATCAATATATGGGCAAAATACCGGAATTGCCAATTCGGTCTACAGCGGAGTTGTGGTCAGCACTGACATATATGTAACTAATCTGGATAAAAATATGATTTACTGTTATTGTTATGCTGCGCCGGGGATGTCTGGCGGCGGAATGTTTGATTCCTATGGCCACTATATAGGGATGCTTACTGGAGGTACTGCCAACGAAGAAGCGGTGGCAGTAAGACTTCCGGATGTGCTTGAAGCAATAGAAAAAATCACACAATCATAAAACATAAAAAAATCACATTTTTTGCGACTTATTATGATGACAATATTTAAAATATTTGATACAATCTCTCAATAAGATAAAGAAAAACTAAATTTAAAATTTTAGTTTCCTTTTAGGTTTTCGTGATACATTAGCATAGAAACGAAAAAGATTTTTGAGAAAGAATGGGAGAAACAATAAAATGTCTAATTTTGATAGGGAAGATTTGATCAAGTCACTTGCTTCAGCTATGGGAGTTGAAGATAAGAAAAAGAACGATATGCAGAATAGATACAATTCTTCTACAGGAACTTTGTACTGCAATATGAATTCAAAAAATAACAATGCTCAGGCTGGAATTTCTTTTGGCGTTGCCAGAGCCTGAATATAAAGCTTTGTAAGTGAACTAAAGAAATAAAATGTAAGAAAAATAAATGATAAAGTGCCTTGTATTACACGATATTAAGTGTAATACAAGGCGCTTTTTTTCATTTTTTGTGAAAGCTCTTACATGTGGTCAAGATTTGCAAGTTTTCTTTCTGTTTTTGAAAAGACAAGGATTTTTTTTCATATTATACTTGTTAATAGAATTACGGAGATGGTGATTGAATCTCTGTATATTCAATAGCTTTTAAACATTTTTATAGGGTAGGAGGCAAAAATGGAACTTAGAACAGCGTCTTCACCAAAGGACGAAAAATATTATGACACAACCAGGCTCAGAGAAGAGTACCTGATAGATGATCTTTTCCAGCCAAATGATATCAAGCTTGTTTATAGCCATATCGACAGAATCATTACAGGTTCAGCTGTTCCTGTAAATAAGGAACTTGTGCTTACAGCTGGAGAGGAACTCAGAGCTGAGTACTTCCTTCAGAGACGTGAGATGGGTGTTATCAACATTGGAGGAGCTGGTGTCATTACAATAGATGGCAAGAAATATGATGTTGATTACAAGCAGGGCATGTACATTGGAATGGGTGCAAAAGATATTACTTTTGCCAGCGTAGATTCTTCTAACCCAGCCAAGTTCTACATCAACAGTGCTCCTGCACACAAGACATATCCTACAGTTCTTATCAAGAGAGAAGGAACACCTTCTGAAGATGTTGTCATCATCAAAGATGAAAACAAAAAAGAACTTGGATGCCTGGAGCAGGCTAACCACCGTGTTATCAACAAGTACATTCTTCCAGGACAGGTTGAGACTTGTCAGCTTGAAATGGGTATGACAGAGCTTAAGCCAGGAAGCGTTTGGAATACAATGCCATGTCATACACATGACAGACGTATGGAAGTATATCTCTATTTCGATATTCCTGAAGATGCTCTTGTAATGCATTTCATGGGTGAGCCTACAGAGACAAGACACATCGTTATGAGAAACGAGCAGGCGGTTATCAGTCCTAGCTGGTCAATCCATTCAGGATGTGGAACACAGGCATACACATTCATCTGGGGAATGGTTGGAGAAAACCAGGATTTCGACGACATGGATGATTGTGCCATGACAGATCTTAAATAATTTTTTAGCAATAAGCTGATATTTATATCAGTTTTAATAACAAAAAACTATTAACCACTATTTTTATAATTAGGAGGAAAAAAGGTAATGGGTAACATTTTAGACAAGTTTTCATTAAAGGGAAAAGTAGCTTGGATTACAGGTGCTTCATATGGTCTTGGACTTGCATATGCACTTGCTTATGCAGAAGCTGGAGCTAAGATTGTATTCAACGATATCAACGAGGATCTTGTAAACAGAGGTCTTGAAGAATACAAAAAGGCTGGCGTTGAAGTTTACGGTGCAGTTTGTGACGTTACAAACGAAGAGCAGGTAAACAAGTTCGTAGCTGATGTTAAGGAAAAGGTTGGTTCAATTGATATTCTTGTTAACAACGCAGGTATCATCAAGAGAATCCCTATGACAGAGATGACAGTTGATCAGTGGAATCAGGTTATCAATGTAGACCTTACAGGCCCATTTATCTGCTCAAAGGCAGTTCTTCCTGATATGATCGCTAAGGGATCAGGTAAGATCATCAATGCTTGCTCAATGATGTCAGAACTTGGCCGTGAGACAGTATCAGCTTATGCTGCTGCTAAGGGCGGTCTTAAAATGCTTACAAAGAACATCTGCTCAGAATATGGTCAGTACAACATTCAGTGTAATGCCATTGGACCTGGTTACATTGCAACACCTCAGACAGCTCCTCTTCGTGAGAAACAGGCTGACGGTTCAATGCACCCATTTGACAGATTCATCAGATCAAAGACACCAGCTCAGAGATGGGGACAGACAGAAGACCTTATGGGACTTGCTGTATTCCTTGCTTCAGAAGCTTCTGACTTCGTAAATGGACAGATTCTTTACGTTGACGGTGGTATTCAGGCATACTTCGGAAAACAGCCTTCATAAGAATTTAAAAACAATAATAAAAACTCCAGTCAATCAGACTGGAGTTTTTTTATTATTGTTTTTATTAACGAAACATGTTTTTTGTTTATTGGATTAGTTGAAAATTATATTGGTTTAATAATAAATGCGGTTTCT
>JAZRKG010000190.1:0-1509 GCA_045646185.1 Butyrivibrio sp. | reverse complement strand
AATGCCCTTAGCCTTAATTCACTTTTGGCAGAAGGTGCCAGTCTGCATGACCGCATATTCTTTGATGAAGTTCCTTCCAAGGATAAGTTTCTGTCTATCATTATTCAGGCGATCCGCGATGGCAAGAAGGTGGAAATACGTTACCAAAGTTACCAGAAGCCTGACGAAGACCACTTTGTATTTGAGCCATACTTCCTGAAAGAATTTAAGCGCAGATGGTATCTATATGGCTACAAAGGAGATCCAGACGGATGCAGAATGCTTGCCCTTGACAGGATGATCACTGCCACGATAACATCGGAAAGTTTTACTCTCCCGAAAGAGTTCTCTACTGAAGGATTTTTCGGAAACATATACGGTGTGCGCGTATATCCAGGCATGAGACCGGAGAGAGTCCTGCTAAAGGTCTCCCCGATGCAGACCAAGTACTTCCGATCGCTACCACTTCATAAAAGCCAGGAAGAGATCGAGACTCATGAAGACTACAGCGTCTTCTCATATTTCCTCACAACAGACTATGACTTCAAGCAGGATGTACTATCATATGGGAAAGAAGTCGAGGTACTGGAACCATTAAATCTGAGAAAGGAGATATCAAGCATAATGACAGAACTTTTAGATAAATATTCAATATGAAATACTACTTTAAGGAATTCGAAGTAACTACAAAGGAGGAATGGAAAGCCGCTTTTTGCGCATCGTATAAGAGTAGCGGAGATGATAAGCATTGGAAAGAAGGTAGAAGTGGAGAATGTTTGGCAGAAGACTTCATAGGTACCGGCGGTAATGGTGTACAGTCAATAATTGATTTCATAAATCGTATCTTATCCCCTAAAAGCATTTCATTAGAAACAGCTCAGATTGAGTATCCAAGCGTTTTCGACAATCATCCAAGACCACGCATCCAAGATCTTGCCATGTGGGGAAGAGCCGACAATGAATCTATTTTTGTTGGTGTTGAAGCAAAAGTTGACGAGCCTTTTGGTTCAAAAACCGTAGCTCAACAAAGAAAATATGTGAATGGCCTCACAAAAACAGAAGCCGACAAGCGTCTAGATGAACTTGTAAACAACTATTTAGGAGGTGATGAGGAAGCTCATGGTAAACTCCGATATCAGTTGCTATACTATCTAGCTGGCTCATTTTGTGAGATGAAAGCTAATATAATTTTTATGCCAGTCATCGTATACAAATCTCGGGGTAAATATTTTAATGAGTATTCTGACAGGAAAGGGAAAGCAAATGAGGAGGCCTATAAAAATTTTATGACGGTACTTGGATTCACTCCTATGAAAGATGTTGTAGGAGGAGAAATCATGATGGCTTTCCATAAAAGGATATTAGCTCATGGATTAGAAAAAGATATATACTCCTGCTATATTGTCAAATGAGTATTGTAGTAGTTAACGGCTTTGAGTGGTTTGCGTCCCTACCATGCAAGTGGAAGATCTTTGTGTCAGGCAATCATGAGTTATCCTTTGAGTTAGGTCAGGCACATAGAATTATCCG
>JAZRKG010000189.1:0-29760 GCA_045646185.1 Butyrivibrio sp. | reverse complement strand
GTCCTCTAAAGAACTTACTGCGATTGGTTCCCTTTTCACGGATAATTTCTGCCTCTTCCACATACTTTTCATCACGAATCAAAAGAGCACCGCCCTCTCCCATGCTGTAGTTCTTGGTCTCATGGAAACTGTAGTTACCGAAATCTCCGATTGCTCCGAGAGCTTTGCCCTTATAGGTTGCCATAACGCCCTGAGCCGCATCCTCGATAACAAAGAGATTGTGTCTCTTGGCGATATCCATGATGGTATCCATCTCACAGCCGACACCAGCGTAGTGAACAGGTACGATTGCCTTAGTCTTTGGTGTAATAGCAGCCTCAATAAGGTTCTCATCAATATTCATAGTATCAGGTCTGATATCAACAAATACGATCTTGGCACCACGAAGTACAAATGCATTGGCTGTTGAAACAAATGTGAATGAAGGCATGATAACTTCATCACCTTCTTTAATGCCTGCAAGGAGTGCTGACATCTCAGTTGCATGTGTGCAGGATGTTGTCAAAAGGCATTTTGAAACGCCTGTCTTTTTCTCAAACCATTCATTATCTTTAGCTGTAAAAGGGCCATCTCCGCAGATTTTCTGGTTTTCAACGCACTCTTTTACATATTCAAACTCTTTTCCAGTAAATGGTGGAACATTAAAGTTAATTCTCATATATTCAATCCTTCTTTTCCAGGAAAATCTTCCTTGAAATGAAATTATAAACCATAACGACGCCAGTTGCACCAAGTTTAAAGAATGTCTCAGCAAATCCCTTGCTCATCCAGCTCTGGAGCCATGGCCAATGGCCGTAGATCAGGTCAACTCCTACAAACAGGCAGAACTCGTTGATAAGAAGTCCAAAGAAGCTAAGTACAAAGAAAATAATGAACTCCTTCTTACGAGACATATCATCCTTGCGGACAAATACGAATTTCATACTCAGCAGGTAATTTACTATCATTGAGATGATAAATCCGCAGAAATTAGATATCAGATAATAATACTTAAATGTCGCTGCAAATCCTGTTGCCTTAAATACTGCATTTAATGCTGTGTAGATAGCAAATTCAACAAAAAATGCTATTACTCCTACGATTCCAAACTTTGCTATCTGTGCCAATAATTTTTTCAAAATAATTTCTCCATTTTCTTTCAAGTATTTTAAACTAGCTCTGCAATGTATTTGCCTTCAAGTAGCCTATTTATACAACTTCTCTGTTTTCTCATTCCAAGATTTATTACTATCATTACATCTCAGGGCTAATATAAACGATATATTTATCGTTTTCAAACACCTTATTATAATGCCTTGAATTCATATAGTCCACTAAAAGCTCAAGTTTGGCCTCGCCACTGACTTCCCCATCTATATCCGGACTCACTATGACGATAGGCATCTCTTCCATGCTTTCCATCAGAGAGCTTTCAAATTTCTCTATAGTATTACTATCAAGATCTGGCCATAAGGAAAAAAGTGCAGGTTCTAGATCAAGGATATAGGCCAGTCCCGGCGCGTTCTTACCAAAAAATATAGCCTTTTCATCCAGTAGGCCTTTTTCTGAAAGATAGTCATACAGACTACTTAGAGCCTCTGCATTATCAGCAGTTGTAGTCATAGCCGATACCTTGGCAATATTGCTGACCTTGGAATCTCTTGCTGTTCCGTCTGCTCCATCCACAAAAGAGTAATTCAGATGAAAAAGATTGCCCTGGATAACCAGCACCACGATGACCATAGTCACCATGGCCTGCCACGGGAAACTGACATCTTTTTCTCCCATACGCTGCATGGTCCTTCTAAAGAGCCACAGACCGTACGGAGCTACTAAAAACAAGTTATTGATGACTGGGAAGGTATAGTTATTGCTTCCAAGAGGTGTTATAAGGATTATTACCAGTATTGCCAGTGATATCACACGTTCCTCTATACTGCCATTCAATATTCCTGCTATTCCAAGTAGTGCAAAAATAATTGTGAATATCACAAACATCTGAGCCACTTCAAACATGGAATCGTAGTAATAATAATTTCTTGTAAAGACTCCCTCTGCCATAAAGAACTTGATCAGAACAAGCAGTCCTGCAAAATATATGAGTTTCTTGACCCAGACATATTTTTCAGGCTTGAGCATAAACATCAGTATACCCATGGCTATGCAAGGGATCATGATGAGCATGTTCTTAAGGGATGATATATAGGCACCAATAATGGACATCAACATTCCAGCCAAGGTGTAATCAGAAGCTGTGGCGGTCATGCCAAAAAGGCTCTGGATACTCTGTACATATCCATCCACACCGAAATCTGCAACAATGGCAATAAAAGGCACCGCTACGCCTATCAAATAGCCGCCGATACAGATAAGAGTCTCCTTAACCACGCTCGTAAAAGGCTTTTTTGACAGGTATCCGTAAAACCACACCACCAGTATCAGAGCAGCTTCAGCAAGATTTGGAAATCTGACCATTACATTTAATCCAAGGAAAAATCCGGCAAGCAAGAACTTTAATGACTGGTGTTTCCATGCAGTAACTGCATACAAAAGAGTAATTGCTCCTAATGTAAAAAATACATAGGTCAAATAATTGTACAAGATAACCCTAGGGCACCAGCACAGGCTTATAGCGATCGCCTCGCCAATAAAGAGCATCCACCCCGGCATCCACCTTTGCAACATATAATATGAAATCAGCGTCATAAAGCATATCGGAAGGGTTGCATAGATATTCATGCCCAGCATGGTACCAGCTCCTGGTAGTTGCAGCATCAGATGTCCCAAGACGTTTGGAATATAAGTCGCCAGCATCCACATGGGATCAAGGCTGTCCTGATACTGGAAATTGCCAAGGCTGTATGTTGTATCTGTTACGTCTACACCTTGGTTTACTCCAATAAAAGGCAATAATAACAGAATCACTGGAAAAAGATATTTTTCCAGTGGTTTCTGATATTTTTTAAATTGTAAAAAATAGCTTCTAATGTTCTTTTTATTCATCGCTCTTACTTCACATTACTTATTCTCGCCAAGCCCAGCTTTTTCAAGGTTTCCAGCCTTACGATCAAGCCATGCCATGAACTTTGTATTTTTTAACATTCTTCCAATGAAACTAAAGACCTGAACTCTAATAAAATCAACAAACACTCCGGCAAAAAATACAACGACAACACTTAACAGAAGATGTCCTATAAAAGCAAGTGGAGTCTTTGGAATTGGTCCAAAAAAGCTCTGCATCCATACAAGCCATCTGTCTCTTATCTCAATATGTTCATGAAGAAGATATACACCAAAAGTCATAGGTGCAAGGAAACAAGCTGCATTTGATACGATCCTGTTTTTTACCTTAAGATACCTGAAACTGGAGAATATTCCCAATGCTCCTGTCAGGCACAACAGGTAATTGTAATGAAATGGCACATCAAAATAGTAGTTAAAGCCGCCTGTTATGCTGTTGTATTTATAAACGGCCAGTTCTATCACAAATATAAGAATTGAAGAAACCATGTATAGAAGACTACTTTGTCTGCCATTGGACATGATCCTTACATCATATTTTCTGATATAAGCAGCTATCAGATACAGCACTATGAACCAGTTGAGGCCATAGCCCATGTCATCAGTCACAAAATTGACCGGGATAAAGGTCTTGATAAAGCAGAACCAGAACAGTAATCCCATGATGACCATTTTCAGCTGCCATCTTGAAAGCTTATTTACACCGCTGTTAAGTACAGGTGACAGGATGTACATAAATACGTAGGATGTTGCAAACCAGTAATGTTCAGAGGCAATCGGGAAGCAATACTGAGCTATCTTGAAAAAGTCCAGTCCCATTGCATAGGTTCCAACCAGCTGCATTACAAATGAAATGGTCACTGTGTAAAAAATCACTTCGCAGATCAGCTGAAGTATCTTTTTCAGATGGAATCCTGATGTGGATAAAAAGTATCCACTGATCAGTACCCATACGTTGACTGCAACTATGCAAAATGACTCTATGAGTGTAGATATGATATTTACAGAATGTATTGGTGCGCCTAGCTTTATCAGCACATCTCCGTGTGACAGGTAATGTAGGATCACCACCATAAACATTGCTATAACGCGTAATAATTCAAAGTTTGCCTCACGTTTTTTCATACAACTCACCCTTTTAGTTACTTGCCGTAAACACTGGCAAATTTTTTTGAAATCATAAGGTCAGGAGCAGTTACTTCCTTCTTGTTGGACATCACGCTCTCTCTGTTATGACCTTACCATCTTTGACTCTATATACAATATCGCACTTCTCGATTGTCTGAAGCCTGTGTGCAATAATGATCAGCGTCTTTCTGCCATGAAGTCTGTTGATAGAATCCATGATCGCAGCCTCTGTCTCGTTATCAAGAGCGGAAGTTGCTTCATCGAGAACCAGCACTTCAGGGTCCTCCATAAGAGCTCTGGCAATACCGATACGCTGTCTCTGACCTCCTGAGAGCCTGATTCCGCGCTCACCGATCTTGGTATCAAGGCCTTCCGGAAGTCCCTTTACATACTCATCCAGCTGAGCTTCCTTAAGAGCCTGCCATACCTTTGCGTCATCTATATCATCGTCATCATAGCCAAACGCTACATTCTTTCTGATCGTAGAATCCAACATAAAAATAGTCTGTGGAATATATCCAATGTTCTTAAGCCAGGACTGATAATGATCTCTTACCTCCACCCCATCAGCCAGTATGTCACCTGACTTTGGCTGAAGGAGTCCCAGCATAACGTCCACAATAGTAGTCTTGCCGGCACCGGATGTTCCAACGATACCTACTGACTTACCTACAGGTATTGTCATATCTGCATCATCAAGGACCGGTGTCTCTGTATTTGGATACTGATAAACAATGTTTTTGAGCTCAATCTTCTGAGTAACTGGTAGCTTGTCCACGTTATTTTTCTGAAGATATCTGTCTGCATCATAAGACACCTTGTCATCATGGATCTCAGTCTGCAGGTTGTCACTTACATTCATGAAAAATGGTTCAAAGTAAGAAATAGCTGTCATGTAATTGTTGATACGGTTTGCACTTGGCAAAAGTCTTGCTGCAGCTGCTGCAAGAACTGTCAGCTGTGGCAAAAGGTCTGTAATACTTACTCCGCGCTTCATAACAAAGAGCATGTACCCAATCATTCCCGCAATACTGATTGTCTCTATCAGAAGTCTTGGCGTTGAATTGTACAGATTGTACTTCTGCACAGCGTTCACATATCCCGCACCGCAGTTTGCATATCCATTGATAAAATAGTTCTCTTTAGCCGCAATTTTTATCTCTTTAATACCAGTAACAGACTCATCAATCCATTTGTACAGGCCACTGTAATAGTCCTGGTTGTCCTCACCGGCTCTTTTCATAACTGGTTTGATAAAAAATTTGATGACAAGCAGTACAACTACCAAAAGCCCTGCTATAAACATTGTCATACCAGCGTCTGTATAAAGAAGTATCGCTACAAGGCATATAAATACAATAATCTCACTGATAAGCTGCAGGCAGCTAAGTATCAGTCCATACATGTTATTAACGTCAGAAGTGATATTTCTCTGAATGACAGCTGTGTCGGCTCCCAGATAGTACTCATATGGACGTTTCATAAAGTTGATCATCATACGTCTGGATGTTGCAAACTGATTGGTATAAACAAATCTCAGCTGTACAACATTCATGAAATACAGGAAGATGTTTTTTACAACAAATACAAGCACCAGCGCCACCATGATGATAGCTGCAAGCTGCAATGTGTCAGTAAGCCCCAATCCATGATAGATAGGCCTTAATATATCACTTTTTTCTACAGAATCAGGATCCATAACTGTAGTCATGACCGGAACGATCATGGCAATACCAAGTGACTCCAGCACGCCTCCTATCAGCATCATAAATATAATGCCTACCATCTGTTTTTTCTGTTTCTGATCCAACAGGACCATCATCTTTTGTAGTATCTTACGCATATAAACTTCTATCCCTTTTATAATGACCAATAAATGGCAGTATTTCTTTAAAATTAGTGTATTTATATTATGCTATTATTGCATTTATTTATGAAAATGGCAAAACAGCTATAATGTGAACATATTAGCATAAACTTACATGCCAACCCCTAGCTATCGCAACTATTTTTTCAAATAACTATAATCTTCAATCCACAATCTGCTCATTAATCCTATGAATCTCCGGTGCCTCGTACTTATCCATGAAATCATCTCCAAGATACACCTTTTCATCCACAAACTTAATGGAATCCACCTGAGTGTACACAGACACGATCTTGTTAAACCTAAGTCCTTCAATGAAGTTGAGCATCTCCATCGGGAAAGAGCCTGACAGCAGTATAGTATCAGAAAATGACTTGGTATAATCCAGCACATCTCGTGGATGTTGTTTGATCATCACAACTGCCTTCTGGCCGTCCACTGTGCCATACTCATCTACAAGATCTCTAAAGAGTCTCTCTCTGGTCTCAAGGTCGCACAAAGGCTCTGACAAAATAAGAACCCTCGGCTTGTCCTTACCCTGATTTAACTGGCTCTGAAGCTCATCCATATTTTCTATAAAGAGCTTTAGCATCAGGTCTTTATCCGCCTGAGTCAGCTCCTGCACAAGGCTCTCACGTGGAAGCTCAACATATTTTTTGCACGGATAGTCAAGGATACTGATGTCATTGACTTCCATGTCTATGCAATATCTTCCGTAGCCGTTCTGAATGAAAATAAGTCCTGTTGAAGCCATCCATGCCTTGAACTTGAAATGTCCGTTATTGTCAAAACGCGCTGTATCGCCGTATTTGATGCAGTTAAGGCCGTCCTCTAGAGCATGGTATCTGATTTTCTTGTAATTCAGATAATATCCAATGGGGTCAGAGTCGCAAAATACATAGATTTCCTTGTATTTCTTAAAGTCCACCGGCACGAACTGCTCCTGAAGCTGACCAAATCTTCTGCAGAACTTTATGCGGTTAAACATGTTTTTGACAAGGTTTCCTGTGTTTGTCCTAAGAGGCTTTAATTCCGGAAAAAAGGTATCTTCCTTTTCATCGTATTCGATTACTTCTTCAAAAAGACCGCACTGCCTTGCTCTTTCCACCATGGTTCCAAATTTGTTGGACATTTTGGAAAGCACAAGAGTAGCTCTTCCAAGGCTCTCGCTCCCAGCGGCTGCCTTGCTTTTGTCAAAGTCTTCTTTTCCCGTATTCTTATGAAGAATATGAAATTCTTTTAAGCATGCCACATACACATGGTAAAAGGTGTGACATACATAGATTCTATCGTGCATTTATCTGTTCCTTCTGTTTTGAATAGTAAATATCCACTACTTTTGTGTTATTCGCCTGCGTTTTCCACAGAATAGACCTGGAATCCTGCGATTTCTTCCACAAGGCTTACGTTTACTTCTATTTCCTGGTCGGCATAATAATCTACCAGCCACTGAGTATCTGTCTCAACTGAAGTCTCCGGGTTCATTACAAAATAGACATTGTCTAAGAGCAAAGCACTCTGCATATCCGTAAATCCAAAGCTTTCAAGCTTTTTCTGATACAGTGGGCTCTTACTGGCCCAGCCGCCCATAATATCGTAATTAGCCTGGGAATTATCCACATTCTCAAACATCTTTTCAGTATACGTAGTTGTTGAGTAAACGTCAAAGAAGTAGAAATTCTCACTGTTTTGCCTGCAGTAGGAATAAATTTCTTTATAAGATGCATTTGTGGCGATTCTGTCATTATTTTCTTTTGTAATAATATCTACGTTAAAGATAGCTCCCGGAATTGTTACAGAGAGCATCAGCAGAGCTGTGATTACAGAAATGACTACTTTGTCTTTTTTCCTAAGCTCTATTATTTTCCTTAAAAGCATTCCTGTCAGAATGACTATTTCCAGCACATACAGCGAGTGGGTGATTCTGATCGGGTCTCGTCCGCGGACCAGAATGTAGCCCCAGAGCATAGTTCTGCAGATAAACAAAAGCAGCAGCTCAAAGACTATATACACAAAGCGCCTAAGGGCAGAATTCTCTTTTTCCCCGGGAAGAAGATAGGAAGCAAATACAGCCAGATACATGATTATCAGCGCTATATTGTACGGAAAATCTGTCATCGGGTACTCGTAGGACTGGGGCTCAGACACTGCATGGAGCCTGTAAATGTACTGCGGAATCACCGTGACGATTCTTGTAAGTAGCGGCGCCTCTTCAGTTTTTATGCTGGCTGCGTATTCTGCAATCTCTCCAATCAGCTCAGAATCAATCTCTGCATCCAGACCAAAGTTATAATTTACAAACAGTTCCTGCTCTGCTTGAGTAATTCCAATGCTTTCGTAGAAATCTGCGTTGTTCTCATAGTCAGGTACTTCCTGGAAATCGTACAGTTCTGTCCTGTTGTCAAAAAAGGCCGTGAACTCTTTCCACTCTGCTGAAGAATATGCAAGTCTGTGGGTCAGCTGGCATGCGCCAAGGCCTACAACCAGGGCAATGCACATAATGAAAAAGTATCTGAATACATCAAAGACAGTTCTGTCATCATCGTAAGATGTGTTGTATTTCTGGCCCAGAACGGCTTTGCTCACTGAAAGCTCACTAATATCCATGTTTATGCGGTAGCAAAAAGCCAGTCCTGTCATAGGCAGTGTCAGTATCAGCATTTCTGATCTGATAAGGTAGGCAACCCATATAAGTATCAGGGCAAAAATGTCTGAGATGATCCTGCGGGTCATATCTTTCCCTGTTGTTAGAAACAAAAATGCCGCCGTAGCAGAGAGCATGGCGCAGGTAAAGGTGTACTGGATAATCAGCAGATGGTTAAGCAAAAGGCCCAGTATCACTATGATCTCTATAACAAAGAGCAGAATTTTTTCGGGAACTTTTTTGACAAATCTCAGACTTCTGCAGACTATGGCAAAAAGGCATCCAAACTGGCAAACGCACAGGAAGATTCCGTATGAGTCTACCGCCGGAAAGAGTCTGTAAGGGATGCTGATTATGGCGCTTATAAGGTAGAGCATCTGAATGTTATGACTCTCAGCATCGCCTGTATATACACCAGAGAGAATGTCCTTCATCAGGACGTCATCATTAAGGTCAAAGTAAAAGTCAGAAACTAAGGCTGATACTGCCACCAGAGTGGCTACAGCTATCAGCGCAAATATAAAGTTTAGGTATTTGTTTAAGTTGTCCCATGATAGTCTTTTGTTCCCCAAAGTATTCCCTCCTGATGTGGTTAATGTCCATTAGCTTTTCTGATGGCCCTATAGGTCCATAACAACCTGTAGTAAATGTAAAATTTGGCATGTGACTGCATCTGCATGCCAATCAGTTTCTTTTCTTCAGCATGCACTCTTTCCTGATAATACTTATTTTTCTGAAAATCAGGGAAGGCAGCTCTCATTTCTTCACCAAGTTTTTTGCAAAAATCATAGCAACCTTGAATATGCTGTTCAAAAGGCATTGCTGAGAAAAGTGTATTTACATAAAAAAGAATCGTGTACATAAATTCGATTTCTTCTTTGTATTCGTCAAAATATCCGTATTGGCGTGCCTGTTCAAGTATCATACGGCCTGCTACCATTCTGTCTTCCAGGTTCTTTTTGGTAATTGTATGAACCGTTGACGCCTGGTGCTGATAGTAGTAATACAGTGGCTCCTGTATGTATTCAAAGTGTTGTACTCTGAGCATCCAGGTATTGCTGATAGCATTGTCTTCATAAAAGATATCTTCTGGAAAAATATGAAGGCGGTTTTTGTAGGCAGCTTCTTTTATTTTTGCCAGGTCTTGTTCTGATTCCTTGTTCTGCAAGTTTTCTACGGTTTTGTCTTCTTTTCCAAATATGATTTCGCGCTTATAGATTTTTACAACAAGACTTCCGGTGTCCATAAGGAGCTTTTTGTACTTATCTCTGTCCATAATACCAGTCTGTTCCGGGGTATTGTTGTGGACTATCTGTCCCACTTCCATTGTGTGACTATCTACAAGGCAATAGTCGCAGCCAACCATATCAGCTCCGGTTTCTGCTGCCTTTTTTAACAGAATCTCATAATAATCTTCGGTTACCCAGTCGTCTGCATCAATAAATCCAATCCATTCGCCCCTTGCTATTGTGAGTCCAATGTTCTTGGCTCCGCCCTGATGGTGATTGTGGGGTGAGTGAATAGCAATGAATCTATTTGGATAGTTCTGTTCATATTCCTGCATCAGCGCAAAGGAATTGTCAGTGGATGCATCATCCACTGCTATTATCTCTATCTCCTCATCTGGGAGAGTCTGATGTACCAGGCTATCCAGGCACCATTTTAACTTATCATCTGCTGCCATGTTGTAAACAGGCACTATTACGCTTAATTTTTTTGACATTGTGTGACCTTTATAAAGTAAGTGTTTTTTGATACTGTTTTATGCTTATTAAAGTATTATCCATGCTTTTTATTTCTTAGCATTATTATTATGTTTGCCTGAACTATTCACCAAACTACTTACTGAGCTATCTTCTTAACTGTTTTCAGATCAGCATTCTTATCTGCTCTGCGACATAATCCATATGCTCTCTGGTGTATCTGTGATCTATCCAGAATGCAAGCATATGCTGTGAAAAATCAGCTGATACGCTGCAGGCTTCCTGTGCCTCTTTTTCAATCGGCCAAAGCACCGGTGCGTATACTCCTTTTTGCGCAAGCTTTCTCTCAAATTCATCTCTGCTACAACCTACTGCACTTTCATTTACGAGTATTGGAAGCATAAATGGTGTAACGCCCACTGGCGCTTCTTGGAACATGGTGAAAGGCTGGGGAGTGGTTGTGGCAGGCTCTAGTATCTCTTTTAGCTTTTGGTAGAGATAATGGTAGTTGTCAGTTCTTTTTTCCATCATCTCTTTGAGTGGCGCATACTGTATATCTTCGTAACTCTGCTCTGAAATCTCATATATTGTCATCCCGTTATCCAGTGCATCATCTGCACTACTAAGCATTCCTCTAAAGTGAGCCTTGAGAGCCTGCGGGTCTTCGGTGTTTGCCGCATCCTGCATGGTCATATCATTATTTGGTACTGATGGTGAAGCTGTTTCAGAAGACTTTTTTGCTACAAGCTCATGGTATTTAGTCTTTTCTGTCATTGCTTGCGTACGCATGGTTGTAAATGCTGTAGTTCCATGTTCTGCCTTGGCTTCAAAGGAATCGTCTTTTGCCAGAACTACTGCACCGTCCGCAAGACCGAACCATTTCCTGATACTGCCAATCTGATAGTCAGTATTATCAAGGTCATACGCCTCCGGTGAAAGCAGCACCTGGGTGATGTCTTCGACAATTATCGCATCTGGATACTGCGCCTTTACAGCTTTATTGGTCTCTCTCTGATCCACCATGCTGAAATAATTCATGGTAAGGATTACCGGAGTTTCATTTGCGCCATTGGCTTCTGGCTGCTTCTTGTTGCTATTCTTTATAAGCTCTAGCAGGAAGGCTGTATCAATTCTCAGGTCCTTTTGCACCTTATAAAAGAGAACTTTGTAGCCGTGCATCCTAAATGGCTCTACCATTGAATCACAGGCCAGCGCCGGCATATAGACTCTCTTTAAAAAAAAGTCATTTCCTTTTATTGCCTGCTTTTTGGTAATATCTTCAGCAATAAAGCCTATTGCATCTCTGCCGCATCTAAGATATCTGGCATTTCTTCCTGTTGTTTCAAAGAGCTCTGGCAAGCTACTGCCCTTACTTTTATCCGGCTTTATATAATTAAATTCACTTCCAATTTCGTAGGACTGCTTCTCTGTCGATACTATGGAAGGTATGTTGTTTTCGTTTGAATTGGTATTGTTCATCATAATTTTTATCTTTTATTGTTTCTTATCTTTTATTGTTTTTTGTTATTTGTTGTTTTTTATTATCTTTTGCTCTTTTATTATCTTTTGCTCTTTTATAAGTTGGGGACGTATTTGTTATCCTTTATTTGATTGTTCTATTTTTGTATCTTAATGTCTGCTGGTTTTGTTATTAGGCCTATGGTTTCATATTTGTCATTTGGGCCTAGCTTATTTCTTTCTGTTTTTGTTTTGTTAGGCCTAATGAGACTTATTTCTCATTTCAGGCCTAGCTTTTTTCTTTCTGTTTTTGTTTTGGTAGGCCTAGTGAGCCTTATTTTCCATTTTAGGCCTAGCTTATTTATTTTTATTGTTGTTTTGGTAGGCCTAAATGACACTTTATAATTGTTTGGGCCTAACATATTCCCCAATTATTGTTAATTCATTAGGCCTGGAAATTCACTATTTATCTATAGGCCTAATGCAAAAGGAGTATTTCACCAAACATCTCTATTTTTCTAGGCCTAAATCGAATTTTTCTCTTACCTAGGCCTAACATCTGCAAAAACTCAATTTTTCAGCTAGGCCCTTTCCAGCCTTCATTCCTGTTTAGGCCTAACATCCGACCACCCAAACTTTTCAAGTATGCTTATTTGGGCTTTCGTACACATTTAGGCCTAGCATCTTACAGGTTCATATTTTAAATGGAGCAGGTGGTAGGCTTACAGATTCATTTTTTCATTTAAGCCTACTTTGTTTTTTCCTGTTTTTACTTTGGTAGGCTTATAGATTCAAATTCTCATTATAAGCCTACTTCATTTTTTACTGTTTCTGTTTTGGTAGGCTTAAATGCCAATTAATAATTGTTTGAGCCTACCATATTACCCAGTTATTATTACTTCGTAGGCTTAAAAAGCCACTTACTATCTACAAGCCTACATCCAAAGGGTCGTTTCAGAAAAATCCTTTATTTTTGGTAGGCTTAAATCGAGTTCATACCCTTTATAAGCCTACCTCTTTGAAAACCTCAATTTTTCATGTCGGCTTATTTTGGCTCTCTTACCCGCTTAAGCCTACCATCTGAAAAACCTAAACTTTTTAGGTAGGCTTATTTCCGATTTCCTGTCTATTAAGCCTACCATGCTACTTACTCAGGCACTTATCATGCCACTTCCCCGAACACTTAACATGCATCCTCAATCCGCGATGACCACCTTGATCTTCTCAAGGGCTGCTTCGCAGTTCTTCTCGGCTTCGTCAGCGTCCTTACCAATGGCAATGACATGGCCAAGTCTGTCGCCGCTACTCTCAAGCTTTGGAACAGTGTCGCCGACCTGCTTGTAAAGGACAACTTCCTGCACGCCCGGCATTGCAAGGGCTTCTTCCACTCCCTGAATGTCAGTTATGACGCCCTCGCGTGCGCCGATAAACCTAATAGCAGAGCCTCTTTCGAGAGTTCTATCCCATTTAACTTCATCTCCGATAGTTGAAGAAACACAACAATCTATCATATCCACACCACTTGAAAGCGGCACCAATCTTGAAGTTATAAAGTCACCGCCAAGTCTTGCAGCGATTTCTACAAGCTTTGCGCCATCTGGTGTAACCTTAATCTCAGTGTGGGATGGGCCATTCACTATTCCTACTGCCTTAATTGCAGCAAGGGCAACTCTTCTGATGTCTTCCTGACAATCAGCAGAAAGCCTGCTAGGCTCAGTATGGCCTGTCTCAACAAAGTATGGCACTTCTGTCACTTTTTTGTCTGTAATCGTAATAATGCGGGTTTCACCATTTACTGTAAAGGATTCAACGCTGACCTCAGGTCCAGTCATGAACTCTTCTACCAGCACCTCGCCGCTTCTGCTGTACTCTTTGGTATGAGCAAAAACTTTGTCATAATCAGGGCTTGCAGTCTTATCAATCAGGAACACGCCTCTGCTGGCAGCATTGTCAGCTGGCTTAATAACGAACTTTTCTCCCATGGATGCTGCAACTTCTTTAAATTCTTCCAGGGTGCTTATCACATGAAAAGCAGGAATAGGAACGCCCTGCTCCTTCATTCGCCTTCTCATAGCCGCCTTATCTGTGGCGCAAAAAGCATCTTCAAAGGAAATGTCATTCTTTTTCCCAAGCTGCTCATTGACCCAGGCCACGGTTCTGACTGGCATGTCACTGGTGGAAGTAATGATATAATCCGGCTTATACTCCTTGGCAGCCTTCAAAACCGCCTCTTTATCTATAGTGCTGATGCACAAAAACTCGTCCGCATCCTTAATTCCTATTGCTTCTGGATCGTAGTCCAACGCATAAACGTAGAGTCCTTTTTCTTTAGCTTTTCTAATAGCTGGAACCTGCAGCATGCTGGCTCCAAGAATAAAAATCTTTTTCATAATATGTCCTGTTATGGCTTTTGCAATGCGCTCTGCGCCTTTGCCGTCAACCTGCTTTTTTAATTTATCTGAAATGCTCTTTCTGCCTTCTTTTCCAGCTGCTTTATATTTCAACAGCTCGCCGATTATGGCTTCCACGCACTTCTCTGCACCCTCACGGTAATCTCCCGCATAAGGTATCAATTTTTCTTTGTCAAAAAATAGAGCGTCAGCCAATTGGTTTTCTGCAAAAATATAGCTTACTGAAGGTACTCCACAGGCACTCAGCTCATAAAGCGTTGTTCCTGCAGGTGTTACTGCCGCCTGGCACTCCCGCATGATTCCTGCAACATCACTGACATTCTGGTGTAGCAGTAGTTTTGGCTTTCCAAGGGTGTTTAGCTCTTGTGACAACGTTGTCAGTTTGCCTGTCATCTGAAAATATCTTCCTGCAAGGAGATGAACTGACACGTTTTCGAATTCTTTTTTTGCAAGAACTGCTGTAATTACCGCCTCGGAGATGCCCAGAGGATCTGATCCACCTGAGGTCATGAAAATGTCCGTAATATCTGCACTTTCAGAAGCCTGAACATCTCTAAACTGGCTTCGCAGCGGCACATACTGGATTCCTGTGTATATAGAAGTCTTGGTGTCCTTGTATTCCTCGTCATATCTGCATTCCACGTAGCTAGGGCTGTAATTTAGCACAGCATCAGCGGGATAGGCAAACTTGTCCATGTCATCAATGTAGAATAGCTTAATTCCAGCCTCTTTTATCCTTGCCATGTAATCCCTGGTTACATAGTAAGTGTCCAGGAGCAGCACATCTATTTTTTCCAAAAGCAAAGCTTCGATAAGCTTGTCGCTCTCGCTATCCAGTTCCTGCCAGTTAGTTCCAAGCACAAGGTGTTTGTAGCCTTCGCCCTCGATATAAGAACTGATACCTGTGTCAGCGCTGAAAAATATAACCTCTGCGCCAAGTTCTCTAAGGCTTTCTGCAATTGTCCTGCATCTCATGATATGCCCCGAAGCCACAACCTCATTGGCATCCACTCTAATTCCTATTTTCAAAGCTTTTCCTCTTATTTCACCATGTCAAAACCAAGTGGCGTACCTCTTGTAAGGTCCTTCACTGCTGTTTTTCCAAGCATCTCTTCATAATATTTTGGCAAAATGCCTCTTGTGTTGAAGGATCTGATGCTGCGGATGTTGTCTTTGGTCAAAGCCTCTCCCGCCTTGATGTCTTCAACTACAAAGAGTGATCTTCTGTTGTTGTATTCATCATGCTCAGCTTCTGTTGGGCCGTAGAATACTTTGCCCATAGCGCGTTCGATGTCTCTGACACCCTCTACCATTGCCTTGTACTCAGCAGGTTCCATTGAGAACTCACTGTCAGGGTTTTTGATTTTTCTGCTCATGCAAAAATGTTTTTCGATAACCTGTGCTCCCAGTGCAACTGCGCCAACTGCTGCCGTGTGGCCAAGCGAATGGTCTGAAAGACCGATTGGTACGTTGAAGCGGGCCTTCATATCGGTAATAGTTCTAAGGTTAAGGTCAGAAGTCACTGTAGGGTATGCATTACAGCATTTTAACAAAACTATCTGATCGTTCCCCTGGCTACGAATTGCGGCGAGGGCATCTTCTATGTCTTCTATACTTGCCATGCCTGTAGACATGATGATTGGCTTATGGAGTCTTGCAATGTATTTTAAAAGTGGCACGTCTGTCAGTTCAAAAGAAGCTATTTTGTAGAACTCTGCGCCAATGTTCTCCAGGTAATCGACTGAGGTTGTATCGTAAGGAGTTGATAAAAAGTCTACTCCGCACTCTTCGCATTTTTTCTTAATAGGTTCCATCCATTCCCATGGAGTGTAAGCCTCTTTGTATAGGTCATGTAAAACATAACCGTCCCAAAGGCCGCCATGAATCTTGAATGCCTCAGCATCGGAGTCAATTGTCAGCGTATCAGCTGTGTATGTCTGAGTTTTTACGCAGTCTGCGCCTGCTGCCGCTGCAGTTTCTATAAGCTCCATAGCTCTATTTAAATCTCCTGCATGGTTGGCTGACATTTCAGCAATCATGTAGGTCTGTCCAGCATTTAATTTATCGTATAATCTCATATTTCTACTCTTTCTTTGATTTATTGCAGTTAAATGGATGTTCAGACTCTGCCCTGTTCCTTTAGGAATCTGTATTTCAGCTCTGCCAGTACCCAATCGCTTTCATTATCTATATCCTGTGTCTCCACTTGATCGATGATGTAAGGAATTGAATTCTCCATTGTAGTATCCTTCTGAATCTTGAATTCATCAACCTTGAAGATGTAGAACTGTCCGCACTCGTGGTACTGCTTTTGCAGGTCCTGACTTCTTGTGGTTGCATATTCAGGATGCAGCATTTTTACTTTTCCGGCATCATCAATAAACAAGCCTCGCTGAGGAGGATAAGAGAATTCTGTTAGTGGAACGATTGAATCTGCTCCTGATTCTATCAGTGTTTCAAAGGCATCCTTAACCTTTTTTCCTGAAACAAAAGGTGCTGTCGGGTATAAGCAGCATGCATAATCAAAGCTCATGCCCCTTTTCTCATATTCATCAAACACCTCCAGCAGTACGTCAGCTGTGGTCGCGGTATCGTTTGAAGTCTCCGCAGATCTATAGAATGGAACCTTCGCACCGTATTTCTTTGATATCTCTGCGATTTCTTCATCATCTGTCGAAACCATGACTTCTTCAAACATTCCGCTGTTTAGTGCAGCTTCAATGCTGTAGGCGATTATTGGCTTTCCGTTAAAGTCTCTAATGTTTTTTCTTGGTATTCTTTTGCTGCCGCCTCTAGCAGTAATTATCGCAATTGCTTTCATTGTGTATGTGTATCCTTTCGATTGTGGATTTTCTTTTTCCCCTGTAATATTTAATGTTCTAGCTCAATAAGGTTTTCGAATTTCTCTTTTTGCATATACCTGAGATCATTTCTGCTTTTTTCTATGCATCTTTCCAGCTCATTAACCTTGTCGAATTCTCTTTTTGCATATACCTGAGATCTCTTCTCCAATTATCTATGCATTTTCGCATTTCATGATCCTTTTCGAGCTCATTTCATGCATATACCTTAAGATTATTTCTCTCATTTTCTATGCATTTTTACAAAAAGAACCTTTTCCGAGTACTTTTCCTGCATATACCTGAACCCCATCCAGCCAATTCTCTATGCAAAACACCATCACTGCAGAACTAATCAGCTGCAAAACACCATCACCACGTATCTGGCCCCTGCAGAACTAAGCTTCTGCAAAGCCAAAGCCACCGCAAGTCAAAGCCACCGCAAGCCAAAGCCCCGCAGGCAAAAGCCACCACTCTACAGCCTGCCTACTCAACACTATTATAATTGATCCTGCTTCCCGTATTATCCGCATTTGTGCTTATCATCAAAGGCATCACGAATTACTTTCATGGGTAATCATGCGAATAATCAGCATTAAAAGCGGATTGACGATATTCATTCAAACCTATATAAGGTCCAGACGTCTTTGACTGACACCACGGCGTATGAGGATAAGCCTGGGTTGCTGTCAAGGATGCACTGCAGGCAGTCTTCGAGGTTATCGTTGTCTGCAATGTAGACCAGGAGCTCATCTGCGGTGCAGATGGTTTCGTCTGTTATAAGCTCTGTGTTACTTTCGCTCATAAAATACATCTCCGGGTACTCAAGGAGCTCATTTGTGAGCCACCAGATTTTTTCACTGGAAGCATCATTAAAGAATATTATAACCGGTATGTCATTATTTTGCTCAGCATAGGCTACGCGAGCCTCATCCTCCGGATAAAGGAATAAAACTGAGTCGCCGGCAACCAGGTTATAAATCATTGGTATAAAAACTATTATAACTGCAACAATTCTTATGAGGTTTGTCCACCAAAGTCCTGCCTTTGCGGCATCCTTGTCCACACTGTCGTTGTGGATAACGCCTGCCTTTTTAGCATCCGCAGTTGATAACGCATCTACATTTTTATCATTCCCCGCTACTCTCTTCTCCACCTGCCTGATACAGAATGCCACGTCCATAAACAATAACAAAATAATAAGTCCGTAGACAGGCATCTCGTATCTGTTGGAGGTTCTTCCAAGGAGCAGACCTGTCTTGGAGACCACGATAAAATACATAACTACTGCAAAGGTAATGATTGCAACAGGGCCAGACATTTTTCCGGCATATACAAGGCCGCTGTCCTTATTCGCCCATAGATATAGCATTACAAGAACAATAAAGAGCATTATCAATGTAAGCAGGCCGCCAAATACGTCGCTATCAAGAAGTCCCACAAAAAAGCTTAGTCTGTCTGTGAAATTGCTTGTATCTGTAAAGGATTCGATGGCCCCTGTTCCGCGATAGCCGCTAAATATGTGAGACGCGCTTGCCGGATAGCTGATTACTGCAAGTCCCAGTGCAGCGGCGCAGCTAACCACATAAACTGCTATTAGCTTTAGCCTACTGGCAAACGTCTCTAACACCAACACTTTCCTATATTTTCCTTCAGGCCTTGACGTGCATCCCTTCTTTACGCCCTTGGCCAGCACAAATCTTCTCTTGGAAGTCAATAGGTACAAGCCTGTTCCAACGCCCATGAAGAAGAAAAAGATCATGTAAAAGTACTGGGTCAAAAATCCCAGATAGCTTACAACCATAATTGGCACGATATAGATTAGCCAAATCTTCCACAACGGCAGGTGGGCCTTTTCGCCGTCCATGGTCTCAATCCAGAATCTCAGATGCATCAGGGTACACAGCAGCACAAACACTGTAAGCCACATGTACATTCTAATGAACATATTGAAAGATATGGTCATTGGGTTAAAGCCCCAAAAAGTCAGCACTATCAGCTGCAATTTCTTTGAGGCCTTAAGCCTTTCCATTATTCGCCACAGTAGCAGGTAGCAAATCACAAAGGCAATGAGGTTGGTGACTATTCCTGTCCACTTTGACAGCACTCCTGCCTCGATCGAGCAAATAGTGTGGAAAATAAAATAGTAAAGCGGTGGGTGCACGTCCCAGGACTGCACCAGCGCTACAAGGCTGTAATTAAAGCCTTCGCCTGGCAGCACCATAAACTCGTTTGCTATTGTCTCGCTGCTTTGCCACTCCCTGTCAGGCTTGTAGAGCCCCAGAGATCTGTTCGTGGAAAAATAGGTGTAGTACTCATCTTCGTGGAAGCCCTGCTTTTGATAGCCAAAATAAATATTCAGTGAAAGCTCCAACACAAGAAGTAACACTAGCAACAGCCTAAATATTAAATTCTTCCCATTACCCACACTTTTATTAGTATTCAAATTCATCAAATTTCACTTCACTTTTCTAAAGCTCAATATCCTTACAGCCCCTTTGCCTTGGCGTGAGCCCATCTCACTAGCCTTGGCGCAGGCATAAGTATCTTCAAATACTTTTTATCTCTATCACTTAAATACGGATTTTTCTGAATATCCTTTTTGTGCTTTCTAAGGTATCCAACCACATTTTCCTTATAAAAAGAGTTATCATTAGTCATCTTACTAATTGGAATATGCAAAAGATAATCTAGTCTCTGCACATATCCAAAACGCTCAGCCACAGGAATGAGGTCAGGATAATTTTTTTTGACAAGCTCCAGGGCAAAGTCCGCATGATTTACAATATCTGTAAATACCGGTGGAAAATAGTCTTTATTTGTAGCCTTTTTTCTTGAATTGGAGCCGGTTCTGTAATACACGTGATAATACTGATATGGCAAAATAGCCACCTGCTCTACTTTTTCAAGCATCTGGATAAGTAACCAGAAGTCTTCATTCAAAACGCCCTCAGGGAATTTTAATTCCTCTGTAAAAAGATTTCTCCTTGTAAGCCTTGTGCAGTATGAAGCATCTCCTGTATGCATAAGGAGAGTTCTGATATACTCAGTATTTTTTACCAGCTCTGTCTTTTTAGGAGGAATGACCACATCTGGAAGCCTTGTACCATCCTCTGCAATTTCATCACGGCAAACCTGCGCCATAGGTACGTCGTACTCATCAATAGCATCCATCAGCACTTCAACCATATGCTCATCAACATAGTCATCACTGTCTACAAAGCCAATATAATCTCCGGTTGCATGAGAGAGGCCATTGTTTCTGGCTGCGCTGGAGCCGGCATTTTCCTGATGATATACATGTACATTTTGGTATTTATCTGCAAGAGAATCTGCAACTTTTCCTGTTCCGTCCTTTGAACCGTCATCAACTACGATGATTTCCAGCTTCTCTGACGGATAAGTCTGGTGCACCAGGGATTCCACGCATCTTGGAAGAAGTGCCTCAATATTATATGCAGGTATGATCACAGTAACTTTATCGCTCACTCTAGCTCCTTTTTACTGTTCAGGAACTGAACAGTAATCTTATCCATTCGCCTTATTTATCTGCTTGTACAGGTCATATCCCATTACCAGAATCAGGCACAGATTGATCATGGCAAAAGGATATAGGTAAGTTACGTTTGAACCAAACAAATATCTTATGTAGGTCACGATTGCAAGGGTCTCGATTCCTACAAATGTGCAGAACTTTCTGTAGCCGAACATCCCATAGATAACGCCAAACACCTCTGGAATAAATGCATATCTTTCATGCATTACAGGCAGGCAGAATACAATGAGGGCTGATGTAAATACTACAAGTGAAATCATGAATTCATTTGTGATCTCAAACTGTTTTTCATAAATATAATAAGCAAGTATTCCCAGAATCATTACAGTTATAAGGGTTGCAGATGGAATCAGGATCTTACGCATAGACTGACTGATCTCTGAAGTAATAACTGTGTAGAGGTTTGGGTAGTTCATGGAAAGTCTGCTAAACATTCCAACCTGATTGCTATAAATTCCAAGAAGTGAGCCAAGGCTTCTGCCGGCAATCCATGCAGGGATTACCTGAACAAAATAAATCACTGGCATCAGAAGGATATAGCGAATCTTTGTCTTATTTTTAAGCCACATCAGAATCAAAAATGGCAAAAAGAACAGTGTCTGCTGCTTGAAAATAAATGCAATTGACACATACAGCCATGTTCTGAAATCTCTGCCCTTTAAAAAACTATAGAAGGACAGCATCAAGAAGCTTGTAAAAATAGCATCGTTCTGAGCCCAGGCTGAGCTGTTCAGGATAACAGTTGGAAGGAGTGTCACTCCGGCCATTACCATCATTGACTTACGAACGCTTCCTGTCAGTACATAAGCTACTCTTGTAGCGTTGAAGATAAGGACAAAGTCAAAAATCACTGACAGAGTCTTTACAAGCACAATATCTGCAACATTACCTCCGCCTATCATGTACAAAAAGCACAGGCAGTACTGAAAAATGCAGTTATAATCAAAGGTGCTGGCATCACTGGTGGCAGGGTCGATTCCGATGTAAGCCCAGCCGCCTGCCGCGTCAATTTCGCTCATCCAGTCTGCAAAAGCAGATGTGTAATCGCCTGACGCTATATCAAACAGGTATAGTCTTGCCAGGAGTCCGATTGTGAATATTACCAGGCAAAAAAGTACATCGATGGTCTTTACTGTAAGCGAGCCAAATTTAAATTCATAACGAAGAATCTCATCTATGAGTCTTGGCTTTTCATTAGTTACATTCTGATTTGTTTTATTAGTGTTTTTCATAACGTCCTCTTTTATTGCTATTTATAGATATCACCTTATTGCAGGTGGTTATCTTCCTGAAAAGTTCTGATAGCTGCTGGCGGCTTTATTACCGGAGCTATGCTAAGTGGGCCCTCTGCCTCAGGCTGTGGACCGTTGCCATCAGATAATCCCTTGCAGAATCTAATAAGCGCCTCTGCTGCATTTTCGGCATTCCAGGTATCCATAATGGTATCATAGGCGTTTCTGCCAAAGGTTTCTGTTAAGTCTGCATCCTCCACCAGGCGAAGGAGCTTTTCCAGCATGTTTTCATATTTTCCGCCATTATAGGCAAAACCGTTTACCCCATCCTCTATCAGATACGGCACGCATCCGGCTTCTCTTGATGCCACAACGGCACAGGCTGCATTCATAGCCTCATTTACCACAGCGCCCCATCCCTCAAGATAATTGCTGGTAAAAAGATATATGTCAGCCCACAGCATCTTTGCTCTGACTTCTGCCGGCAGAAGTCCTCCGCGGAAAGTTATCTTATCCGACACACCACTGTCAGCTGCCAGTTTTTTCATATCCTCCAAAAGTTCGCCATCACCTATCATAGTAAGGTGAACCTTTTTGCCAAGCTTTGTAAGGTCAGCTACGGCCCTTACTGCAAACTCCGGGTGCTTTAAGGTAATAAACCTTCCGGCCCACATAAGCTCTACGGCAGCTTCGCTATCCTTTTTCCTTGCGAATTTCTCCCTAAGCTCATCCTCGCTAAGTTCCATGGTTGGAGGAAAATACCCCCAGCGATATTTTTTACCCGGATAAGCATGTATCAAGTTAAAGTCAGATGCCACGTAGGCTCCTGCACATAGCAGATACACCTGACTGTTTCTGTATTTTATATGTTCGTGATATTTATTTTTAAGGCCTTTTGGAGATATGGCTTTCCACTGGCCTTCTCTGTATATACGCTCACTAAGCCTTAGTACTGGGCAGCCTGCCTCAAGCACCATCTCATCAATTTCCGGAACGCTGCTCCAGCCAAGCATAAGAACATCAGAGCTTTTTATCATATATTTGCAAAAGCTCTCCCTCTGGCTATATACAGACACATATGGATATTCATTAAGGTCAACGCCCCAGCCCATCTGTGCTCTTTCTTCTTCCATATCTATGCACTGGATGAAGTTAAAGTCGTCGCCTATAAGCTTGTACAGTGCATCGCAGAGCGGAATCTGATGATGATTTATGTAGTTGGAAATAAAAGTAATCTTCATTTTGAATAAATATCCTCATAAATCTCAATAAGTCTTTCAAAATTGGAATCCGCATCATGGGTTATCCGCGCACGCTTCCTTGCATTATCCCCATATACTCCGGCTATTACCGGCTCATCCCACATGTCTATGACTGCGTTTGACAGCTCTGAGACATTTCCAGGCTCAAATAATAGCCCCTCTCGGTTATTCTCCAGCATGCTTGGTATACCGCCTGTTTTGGCTGCAACCACAGGAACACCCAAAAGCATTGCTTCACCCAGTGAATTTGGGCTATTTTCCACAGCTGATGGGCAGATAAAAAGGTTACATTTAAGGTACTGCTCCTTCATCTGCAGTGCGCTAAGCTTGCCCAAAACAGTAACATGCTTTTTCAAACGATTCTCAGCAATAAGTTTTCTTAAATACTTACCATAAGCACTGATACGCATAAACAGCGGATATTTGCTGCCTGCGATAGCTGTTTTGTCATCATCCGGCACAGTAACCATGCGTCTGTCTATTTTGCCAATGATACTGTTTCCTGCAACATAGACATGGGCGTCAGGATATTTTGCCAGAATCTCAGGAAGTGCCTCAAGCACATAGTGAAATCCCTTTAGAGGATAATCGCCCTGAGAGAGGAAAATAGTGTGCGGCCTGCAGCCACTTTCAGACCAACTGCCTTCATAGAAATCGCTTCGCATGGTCTCATTCATATGATGGTACTCAGCATCAGGATTTATTCTGTGTGACTCCTGTCTGTCAAAAGCGGTTCTGCCTGTAATGTGCCCTGCGCCTTTAATTATCTCTTCTTCATTTGCAGCTCGCTTGAAATATTTTTGCTGCTGCTCTTTTATTGAATCATGCTTTAACCTGTCTCTAAAGGTTACATCGTTTTGTACCCATTCAGGAAGATCTGCCATGTACTTATCAGCAATGGCACCACATAGTCCCTGTATTCCCACAAGGGTACGCTCAGGTCTGTTAAAAGCTCTGACCATGGCAAGGCTGTGAGGAAATTCCGTTCCAAAGATATGGACAATATCCGGCTGGAAATCCTTCAATATCGCCTTGATCTGTTTTTCCAAAGAAGAGTCGTAAACCTCCGGCGTATCCAGATTTTCTCTAAAGCTGTAGAAGGTAACACCTTCTATGACTTCGCCGGATCCGGCCTCCAACTCGCCTTCAGCCGTATCGCCCCCCATTGGAAAAGCCACCGCCAGGGTTATTTTATTATCATTATTATCAAGTTCCTTGCGTATGCGCTCAAAGCTGCCGGAGAGCCATCCCTCTCTTGGAGAAAAAGACAGTCCTTTAGCTCTTGCATAGGCTGGGAGCATAATATTACATAGCCATAAAACTCTCATACTTTACCGCTTTACCTTTTTTTCCTGGAATAGAGCCAGGTCCTAAACTTGTTATAAGCCTCTGCTGTAGAAGGGTTGTCCGCCAGCTTTGTACGAAGAGGAGCCAGTGTCACCCATCTTATTACGTCGTATTTAAAAATCTGATCCTCAGACAGATACATGGCAATTATCTGCTTTCTCTCTGCTTCAGACACTTTTCTGTTCTCGGCTGTTTCAGAAAAACCGCCGCCCTCGTAGATCGCAATTGTTGTATCAATATAGATGGTTTCAGCGCTTTCGATATATCTGCAGCGCAGAAAGTGCTCGTAGTCCGCTCTTACCTTCCACTTGGTATCAAATCTCTCGTTTTTCATAAGTGCCACATCGTAAAAAACAGCCTGATGGCATGGCACGTTTCTATAGCAGGCAAAGTCATCTATCACCGGCGGTGAAGACACATGCTGCCCTGTTTTTTTATCAATGATATCACCATAAAAGCAGGTAAGCCTTGTGCGTTCGTCCTTGGAAGCCTTTTTGTTATTTCTGTCTTCTTCAAACTTCTCAGAAATAGCCTTTGCTACTCTCTCCAACACTTCCTCATCTGCAAAAACATCGCCGCAGTTCAGAAAATAGACAAAGCTGCACTCTCTGTCTGAGGTTAGTGCCTTGTCAGGAATAGCGTCCACTGCGTCATTCATTGCATCATATATTCCGCTGTCAGGCTCAGAGATAATAATAGCCCTCTCCAAAAGGCTTTCGCGCTTATACTTCTCTTTTAACAACTCAAGGCTTCCGTCTGTTGAGCCGCCGTCCTTTATTATCAGTTCCACATTTTTGTAGGTCTGATTCTTTATGCTTTCAAAGGTTTTAATCATACCTTCTCCTGCGTTATAGGAGACCATGATCACTATGAACTTTATATTTTCATCAAAAAAATCATTTGCCATATTAAACTCGCACCTCTTTACTGATATCCTGTCTCAGACAGTGTTGGCGGCATCTCGTTAAATAAAAATGTCTGATAAGGGAGAATCCTTATGCCGTCATTTCCTGCGCCCCTCATATACATAATAAAGTAAAGCACACAGGCTACTGCCACCAGTCCTCTTACCAAATGACGCTTTCTATCATCCTCGATTCCATTAATCAGCGCCGGCACAAACAGAATATGTGTAATAGTCAGGTAAAAGCCGATTCTTGATACAAATGGAATAAAGGTGCAAAATACATAGATTGCAAGAGCCATCAGATTGCTGTAAAAATAAAAGAGATTTCGTCTGTTGTCTTTTACAACTTTTTTATATAGCCACAGCGCCAGTATCAGCACTGCAAGGCACCTGAATACATTTATGTTGCCTACGCTCCAGGTTTTAACGGCACTAAGCAGGCCTCTAAAGGAGTCTATTTCTGACCAGGCTATATCTACAGAGGTTCCTTCCGTCACGTATTCCGTATCTTCATAGGACGGATACAGGATTACTGCCAGCTTAAGGTACTGCTCTTTAAGTAATACAAAGGAAAGGCACAGCGCCGCCCCTACCCCAAGCATCCATTTTTTCCAAGGAAGCTGAGCCAGTACGTAGAGCACCAGAATGACCAGCATTGATTTGTGGAAAAGAGAGCCTACTATTACGCATATCACAAACCTTGGCCAGTCTCTATTTATAACAAATTTGATGCTGTATAGGGCAATTCCAAGAGCCAGATAATATCTTACGGTGCTGATGGACTGATAATAATAGCCCAGCATCATGAACATGAAAAAGCTCCATTTAAAATCTTCGCTCTGCTGCCAGATTCCCAAAAGAAAAAAGAGTATTGTGAAAAAGGCAAATATTGCAAAGATCATCAGGTAATTTTCATAGCCAAAAATGTCGTAAACAAGGCAGGTCAATGTGTTAAAGCCCCATTCTGTAGGCACTGTCTGCTTTGCCCATGCAAGGTGCATAAATTCCACATATTTGGCATAGTCATTGCCCACATTTATTCTAAGGGCAGATACGACAAATAGCATGGTGAATATAATCCCCATGCTAATGCTGTTCCAAATGTATCTCCTGGTCACTCCCGCTCCATACAGAGTGCCCCTTTTGCCAGTAACTACTTTGTTTTTATTAAGTTTTGCGCTTTTCTCCATGGACCATGCAAATAAAATACTGCACAGTGCAATCGATAAATAGACTATCATTTTTGAACGCTCTTAATTCCTTTTTTCATAAGACTATAGCATTTCCAAAAAGGTATGTCCCTGCACATTTCCTTTTTATGACTAACCAAAAATCTTATTGCAAGAGGCTTGGCAAGGTGTCCATATAAAAAGTGATATAACACGCCTCTGTCAAAAAAGTATTTTTCTGTATATCCCTCAAACCATGAGGATTTTCTGGTAATCTCATGTCCTATCAGTATTGGTGACTTATAAATCTTAATGCCCTTTTTCAGTGCATCCTTGAAAAAAAGGCTGTCCTCACCGGCACTATACTGGGCTCCTCCGCCAAATAGTGTGGAGAAGGTTACTCCGGTTTTCTTCAGGACTTCGGTCCTTACAGCTATGCTATAGGCTGCATAGCGCCCGGAATTATAGATTCTGACTCTTCCAAAGCTGTCATTGTGATAAGTAAATCTTCCGTCTGACTGATCAACGTTGAACAGGATCATGTCTGCCTCAGGATGGTCGTCAAACTCTTTTAATATATCTTCTACGTATGTATCTGTATAAACAATATCCTCGTCGCCAATAAGTGATATTTCTCTTTTGGCGTGAAGTATTGCGGTATTTCTGGATAATCCAACGCCTCTCTCATTGCAATTGTATGTGCGAATGAGACTCTCGCAATTTTCCATTTCAGAATATTCAAATCTGTCACACTGATTTACAATAACTGCGTCAGTCTTAAGGCGCATCTGTATTACGAGATCTGCGCTGACGCGGTTTACCGCTGATATCAAGTGTTCAAGTCTTACTGTCTTGTCTGTCATTTTTGTACCTAACTTCTTTGTAAATCTTTATTTCATTCGGTAATAACTTTTCAGGAATTTTACATCCACATCTGTAAGAATAATACCGATTATCTCGCAGCCGTGCTTCTGAAGCTGGCTGATAAGATGGTCTGTGGCGCTTCCGCATCTCTTTCCGGCAGGGATGGTGATGATTACGCCGTCTGTTTCCTTGATTTTGCGGTAGCTGTCTGTGTTCTTACCTGGAATCTCAATTCCAGTGATAGCTGTTTTGTTAAAATCAAATACTCCTTCAATCATCTCGTGAAGCCTGTAGCTGTCTTCTTTTGACTTGGAATCATCTTCCCAGTTACCGGCAGCTATAAGCTCTATCTGGCTTTTTCCTTTGAAAAATGCATCTGCTGATTCAATCAGCTCATTTCTAAATCTGTCAGGCATCTGAACGCCACTTTTGGTCATGGTTCCAAGGAGTGTTATACCATATTTGGTCTGCACATCCTCCGGAATATAGATTGCATCATCAAGGGTGTTCCAGATCAGTCCTGCAAAAATAGCTATGATAAGGCCCATTACTACGCCAAAAATTACCGCTGTAAGTGTTCTGTCAGTATACACCACAAGTTCTGCTTCAGTCTGACCTATCTGCTTGATGGAATTAAATTCATCATGAGTCTCACCAAAATTTTCAAGGGAGGCTGCGGAAGCTTTAAGGATAGCATCTGTCAGGTCCTTGTCGTTATTGGTGATTGTCAGTACCATGACCCTTACGTCAGATGGTATATCTGCGCTGGTGGACTCCAGAACTTCTTCTCTTGAAACTCCTGAAGAAATACCGCTAACCACAGAAGAATCTGTTATCTCTGGAATCCCGGCTTCTTTAAGGTTCTCCATGGTCTCATCGATGATGTCATCTGTGGCCATAAGAAGGTTCCAGGTGTAGGCATTGTACCAGTCTACAACTTCTCCTGATTCATCATAGGCAAAGTCAATATATATGGTTGCTGTAGCGCTATAGCTTCTTGCAGGTCCATAAACTACTGTGGCAAAAAAGTATATGAGGCCGCATATAAGTCCGCCAACTACTGCCGCTACAGGCAATATCCATATTTTTCTGATTAGTCTCAAGTAAAAGCTTCTAAGGTTTAATACTTCATCCATTTATTTACCCTCAGGATTTTCTTTTTTGGCTGTGGTCTGATTCTCATCTACGCCTTCTGTGCTATCTGGTGTAAACAGAATCTTAAGTGTCAGCAGCATCAGCTTTAAATCAAGCCATACTGAGTAGTTTTCAATATATGTAAGATCAAGCTTTAGCTTATCGTAAGGAGTAGTATTGTATTTGCCGTAAACCTGTGCATAGCCGGCAAGTCCTGCCTTTACCTTGGTTCTGAAAATAAATTCCGGCATATCTTCAACGTACTGCTCGATAATCTCAGGTCTCTCAGGACGAGGTCCAATAAAGGACATGTCACCTTTAAGGATATTAAAGAGCTGTGGAAGCTCATCAATTCTCACCTTTCTGATGAACTTTCCAATAGGTGTTATTCTGCTGTCATTCTTGGATGCCAGTCTTGCAACACCATCTTTTTCCGCATCAACTCTCATACTGCGGAACTTCATGATCTTGAACTCTTTCATATCTGTAGTACATCTGACCTGTTTATAAAGGACAGGTCCTCTGTCATAGAGCTTTATAATAATTGCTGTAACCAGCATAAATGGCGATGTAATTATTATCAGAATCAGAGAAAAGACTATGTCGATAAGTCTTTTTACAAAGCGCTGTTCTGCCTTAAGGGAATACTCTCTAATGAGAAGCACCGGTGTATCAAAAAGGTGCAGCTGCTCAGAGCCTTTTACCATGACGTCTGTGATCTTAGGCATCAGGTATACTCTGATGGAGTTCTGATAGCAGAACTTCATGATCTTGTTTCTGTCTGGTGTTGGAATATCCCAGATAACAACGCCATCGTAGCGCTGTACACATTCTTCTTTTATCGCGTCAATGCCCTCTGAAACGTTCATGCATTTAACAATGTTGTATTTATCCTGTCTGGATCTGAATTTGTTCAGGATATCATCCACAGGATGCTCGCCACTTATAAGCAGCATCTCTCTTGGAGGAAAAGCCGCTCTATATATGGCATTGGAGATAACTGTCCATACCAAAGATACTGCCAGCTGAATAATATACATCTCAAATATGCGTTCAACAGGCATCAGCCAGTTACGCATAAGTGACAGCTGGAAGTATGTAAATACATTGACCATCAATATGGCAAAAATCTCAGAGAAAATGATGTCCATGGTTTTCATGTAACCATATCTGAGGCCGCCATAGGTATGTATGAAGAATTGCAAAAGTCCAAAATAGATAACTATAACAAGGAGATG
>JAZRKG010000188.1:0-15488 GCA_045646185.1 Butyrivibrio sp. | reverse complement strand
ATCCACAGACTCTTTTACATCAAGCATTGCAAAAATGGCTCTGGCAAAATAGCAAGGCTCCATTAAAAGCTTGTCCGAATAATTCTGCTTTAGGAAAGCTGCTATATCATAAAGAGCCCTCTTTTCTTCTTCAACAGTAATGGACCTTTCATCACTGTCAGCTCTCAGAATAAAGGCAACAACAACGTACTGATTTATCCTGTTCTGAAGAGAAAGACGATTTAGATAATCCTCAATCTCAGTATCTGAAAGCTCTCCCTGCATAAGGCGTCTTTGAAACAGCTGCGTAACACCCTTGTGAAGCTCTGTATTACTGCCACTAAGCTGTTCCATGGACTCTGCTATATATTCCAGCTCATCTTCACCAGGCTTTAGCTTGTTTGTGTTAACATCTGATATTTTATGAACCATGGTATCAACCGGCTTATATATCCATCTGAAAGCCAGGAAGGTAACTATCATGGAGAACAATGCGATGATCACAACTACCACAAAAGCATACAACGGATTTATGGTCTCAAAGTAAGAGCTTTTAGTTGTCACATAAAAATTCAGCTCGCTGACCTGAGAGCTGTTATAGGACAGCAGATATTTCTCATGTCCTATTTTTATGGTCTTTGGCAGCTGGTCTATATTATTGACGATATATTCAGCCATTTCCGAGTTGGTGGTATATACAATCTCATTATTGTCATTGGTAATAACCAGCTCCTGACCTTCAGAAATACTCTCCATGGCAAGCTTTGAGATAGCTGACGTATTGATATTTACTATCAGCATAGCCTTGGCTCCGTTATATATTCTTGGGAGTTTCATAATAAGATTGAGTCCATCCATGGCTACCGTCGTTCTATAGGTACGTTCCAGAGCCCCTGGATTGGACGCATTTAGATATATCCAGTAGTTCTTACTAATAGAATCTACTGAATAGTCAAATAAGGTGGTTACCTCATCAATATTACTGGTCTCACTAAGAGTGTACATTCCCTTTGAACTAAGGACCCAGCCTGTATAAAAATTGATAAAGGTATAGCCGCCAACATAATCTGAAACAATATTGTTGCCACTAAGAGCGTTCATAGCCTGCTCAAGATGGCTATATTCAGAATAATCAGTATCATTATCAACAAGGTAGGTAACCTCATCCTTGTTGGCAAAAACCAGATAGTAATTGTACACTCTGTCCATCTGTTCAGAGACCTGTCTTACCATCTGATTGAGAGAAGCCTTAGATAGTTCTGCTGCTCTGTTATCCTGTCTCTCATAGCTGCTCTTAAAATAATATGCACAGGATACGGCAACAGCCAGTGTGACCACCAGCATAAGTGCCAAAAGAACCCTGTATTTATAATTGATATATCTAATCTTAAAATTCTTAACCCTACTAAATAACTTCATTACCTAACCCAAATTCATCAGCCCAAAAGCTTAAATTTTATATACCTTCAAATTTCTATACTCGCCGATCATAGGTGCAAGCTGTCTAAAGCCTATGCAACCTCCCTTAAGAAGAGGTCCATAGGTCTTTCCATCATCTTCAAACTCAAACACCTTTAAATCGTTCACATAGAATCTGACAAAATTTTTGTCTTTTTCAAGCTTAAGACTATACCACTGCGCATCCTCAGAAGCATCCGGAATAGGATCTGCTCCCTGAGTTACCAAATGAAAGCCATAGCTTTTCCTGAGATTACAGGTATGAAAAGCCCTCTCATCCGGCTCCTTGCGTCTAAAATAAGAGACATGAAAAGCATTTATATCTCCATGATGGTACAATGGGTATTCTCCAGTTCTCTGCTGAAGTTTATTATCAAAAATACTCTCGCCATTTATACCCTTTGCAGCAAAAAACAGTATGGCAAGCCCAGGCTCTCTTACTGGTCTGAATTCCCATGTAATCTCCACATCCTCAGGAAATTCAACCGGACACCAGTATACATAGTTGGCCTTTTGACCATCTGCAGCGCTAAGGGCATTTTCCATACGCATTGCATTATTAACAAAGGTTATATTAGCCTTGCCTTCAAGGATAAAGTCCTTTACCTTATCCTGACAGCTAAGGTCATTGTCATATATTAGCTCTCCCATAAGATTCCCCCAGAAATACTTTTATTACAAAAAAATGATCAGTCTACCTGCTCTGTAAGATGCTCGGCAGCCTTATTTCTTCTGCTTTCATCCAGAATCTGTCCCCACTGATATGGAGTATTCTGATATACGTAGAAATTAAGCCAGTTAGAATACAGCAGATTACAGTGAGATCTCCATTCAAGATTTGGCCTGTTTTCCGGATTATCATCAGGATAATAGTTAATTGGAATATCTATTGGCAAACCTTTGCCGAGATCTCTTTTATATTCACTATCAAGAGTCATTCTGTCATATTCACCATGACCCATTACAAAAATCTGTTTTCCATCTCTGGTCATGCACAGAAGGATTCCTGCAACCGGAGACTTTGCAAGCACCACCAGATCCTCGCAGTTCTCAATTCCCTCAGGATCAGACTCTGTATGTCTGCTATGAGGAATAAGGAACAGATCATCAAAACCTCTTACCAGAGGTACTTTTCTATTTAAAACTCTGTGCTCATAGATACCAAAAATCTTTTTGTCCAGTAAGCGCTTCTTTATACCAAAATGATAGTAAAGGCCAGCCTGTGCTCCCCAACAAATATGGAAGGTTGAAGTAACATTGGTCTTGGACCATTCAAAGATCTGGCATAGCTCATCCCAGTAATCTACCTCTTCAAATTCCATCTGTTCAACAGGCGCACCTGTAATAATAAGTCCGTCATAGGTGTTTTCTTTTAACTCATCGAATGTATTGTAAAACCTGTTCAGATGGTTAGGAGATGTGTTGGATGAAATATGGCTACTCACTCTCATGAAGGATACATCAATCTGCAGCGGTGTATTAGACATGGCACGAAGGAGCTGCTTCTCCGTCTCCTCCTTAAGAGGCATCAAATTCAGAATACAAATCTGAAGAGAACGGATATCCTGATGCATAGCCCTGTTCTCATCTACTACAAATATGTTTTCCTGTTCCAGAAATTCTCTGGCTGGTAGATCATTTTGAATCTTAATTGGCATTTCCCCATACTCCTTATATTTATTATTTTGAGCTTATCAGATTAAAGGCCATACTTACTCAAAAATTCTTCCTCTGTCAAAATAGGAATTCCTAAATCCTTGGCTTTTTTATTTTTGCCTGAGTTAGAAGAAGCATCATTATTGATAAGTGCAGTGGTTTTGCCAGAAACACTGCCTGCCGCCTTACCGCCCTTTGATTCTATAAACTCAACAAGTTCATTTCTGTTTTTAAAGTGATTAACATCGCCTGTTATTACAAAAGTCAACCCTGCAAGCTCCATAGAGCTCTCAGTCTTTGGAGCCTCCATATTTAAGCCATATTCCTTAAGCCTTTCCATAAGTCTGATATTACTTTCTTTATGGAAAAATTCATGTATGGCAAGAGCTGTAGTCTCTCCCACGTCCTCTACTTCCTGCAGCTGGTCTACAGTTGCATGCATAAGAGCATCGATAGAATCATAGTGCTTCATAAGAGTCTTGGCGCTTGCCTTACCAACATTTCCGATTGAAAGACCTGTAATAAGTCTGTACGCCTCGTTCTTTTTGGATTCTTCAATAACTCCCAGTAATTTATCAGTATTTTTTTCCTTACCGATAATTCCCTTGGCAATAAGTGTCTGCCTATGATTCTTTAATAGATATATATCACCTATATTATCAAGATAACCCTCTTCTATCAAAGCCTTGATATACTCTTCACCAAAGCCCTTGATATCCATGGCATCTCTTTGAACAAAATTGATTATACGTCTCTCCAGCTTGGCTCTGCAGTCATCACCTGTACATTTCATATCTGCAGTATCAGCTTCTCTGACTACCGGCGCACCGCATACCGGGCACTTGTCAGGTATCTTATAAACGCTGTCCTTATCTTTATCATCCACAACCGCTTTAATCTTTGGAATAATCTCACCTGATTTATATACCAGGACCTTTTTACCAATGTTGATTCCCAGGTTATCAATAAAATCCTGATTGTGAAGAGTTGCTCTTGATACAGTAGTTCCGCACAGTCTGATTGGTGTGAAAATAGCTGTTGGATTGACTCTGCCTGTCATACCAACTGACAATTCAATATCAGTAATGGTAGTTTCCTTTTCTTCAGGCGGATACTTGTAAGCTATATGTCCTGCACTATACTTGGAGCCTGCAGGGAAATCATTTCTATATTCAACCTGATCTATTTTTATGACAGCGCCGTCAATATCATATTCCAGGTCACCTCTGGCTTCGCCAATCGCATCAATCTGAGCAAGAATTTCCTCATCTGTTGTGCACAGAACTGAAGGAGCTGTTTTAATGCCATCCTCAGCAGCAAGCTTTGAAAGGCCTTCATGGTGAGATCTCATAAGCTCATCATCACCGCTTTGAATATTAAAAATATACATGGAAAGGCCACGCTCTTTTACCATTTTGGAATCAAGCTGTCTTAAGGTTCCTGCTGCGCAGTTTCTCGGGTTTGCAAAAACCTTTTTGCCAAGAAGCTCCTGCCTTGCATTTACAGCATCAAAAGACTTGTGGCTCATATAAACCTCGCCTCGAAGCTCCAGATAGCCATAAGCATTTTTTAATTTTTTTACAACGTCAGGAATAACCAGGGCATTGGCAGTAACATCCTCGCCCACAAGCCCATCTCCTCTGGTCTCTGCCAAAACCAGATTTCCATTTTCATATCTGATACTCATGGAAAGACCATCGATTTTCTGCTCAACGTCAAATCTGGCATCAGGATGAAGAGCTCTAACCTCATGCACCCAGTCTAGCACCTCTTCTTTGGTAAAAACATCCTGGATGGACAGCATAGGCACGTTGTGCTCAACAGTAACTCCTGCCTCTCTCTTGGCTGTTCCACCAATTATCTGTGTTGGTGAATCCTTTGCAATTATTTCTGGATTGTTCTTTTCGATATCCTTAAGACGAAGCATAAGCTGATCATA
This sequence comes from Butyrivibrio sp., assembly GCA_045646185.1. Taxonomy (GTDB): domain Bacteria; phylum Bacillota; class Clostridia; order Lachnospirales; family Lachnospiraceae; genus Butyrivibrio. The sequence goes on along the minus strand of JAZRKG010000188.1, from coordinate 10,456 downwards.
CTCATAGTCAGATATTTCAGGAGTATCCTGATTGTAATATCTGTCCATGTGATATTTGATCTGCTCACACAGATTTTTATATTCTAAAATAAGCTCTTCTGTTGCCATTATTTATCTCCCAACAAAAAAATTTTATTCTGATTTCTAATCCTGTTTTTTACGAATTCTTTTTTAAAGGAATTCCGGCAAGCTTGTACAGTTCTCTCTTTTCGTTACCCTTAATCTCCCTGTATTCGCCTTCCCTGATGTCCCCAAGCTGTATATTCATAACTCTGACTCTTTTCAGGCTGACCACCTCAAATCCCAGCTCACTACACATCCTTCTGATCTGTCTATTAAGTCCCTGGGTAAGTATTATGTTAAAAGAGTTCTTTGATAACTTCTTTATCTTGCAGCCTCTGGTTGTAACATCCAGCTCTGATAAATACACGCCATTTTGCATTCGTTTAAGGAAGCCGCCATTTATTTCCTTATCAACTACAACCACGTATTCCTTTTCATGCCTGTTCTGGCCTTTCATCATGGCATTTATCAGATTGCCGTCATCCGTCATTATGAGAAGACCATTAGAGTCCTTATCAAGCCTTCCTGCATAGGTAATTCTTTTATCAAAAGAGATTTCGTCAATAACTGTTCTCTCTGCATGAGAATCTCTTTCGGTACATACAACACCAACAGGCTTGTTGTAGGCAAGAACAGTACTTTCCTTAACAAGACTTACAGCCTTTCCATCTACTTCAACTTTGTCTTTGTCGGTGACTTTAAGCCCCATTTCAGGAAGCTGCCCGTTAACCTTAACTCTGCCATCCTCTATATACTTATCTGCATCTCTTCTTGAGCACACGCCACAAGAAGCAAGATACTTATTTAAGCGCATTTCTTCCATATTTTCATCCAATCTATTTTGCGCACCACGCGCAAACTACAAAAGGAGCGGTTTCGTAAACCGCTCCTCTTATTATACACTATTAATTCAATTCTCTGAGCTTTGAAATTGCATTATTTTCAATTATCTTATCCATGTTTTCATTAATGTATAAAAGCTTACGATTATTAGCTGTTATATACTGTCCATACTCGTAACAAATAGTGAAAACAGAAGCAAAAGTCAGCTCATCTACGTCTCCGCGATAAAAAATCATATAGTAGCTTCCGTCACGGCTATTTTTGTACAAAGAGCTCTTAAGCTCAATGTCCTTATAAATCTGATGACTAAGCTCAATAACATCCCTAAGACTTCCAAAGCGATAAACATATTCATTAAAAGCAAGTCTTGAAAGCTTGGTCCTGCGCTCGTCTGGATTTGCAGGTGATTTTTCTTTATCCGAGGCCTTCTCTTCAATCAAATTTGAATAAGCATCAGTCATTTCAACAGAAGCAGCATTTCCCTTTGCTGCTTCTGAGCTATCCTTGGCAACTGCATCCTTTAAGGTGTTGGCAAAGCTCTTAATATTATTGAGATACTCTGAAAGTCTTACAAGTCTCTCTTCTTCAGAGCTGTCTCCCAGTTCCTCAAGGAAATCCTTAGGAAGCTTGATTCCAGCCTTCTCTGTAATATTCTTTAAGATTTCAGTAAAATTTACATCATTATTTTCAGACAAAGTCAGACTGATAGTATGATCTGGAAGAATTGTAATCTGCATAGGAGTCATGCTGCCTGTTGGCTTATAGTCAACCTCTTCAACAGCCTTCTCCACTACAACATGCAGAAAATCCATAGCTTCCTTCTTTTTCTCAAAGAAATCTTCAAGCTTGATACCCTGCTCATCAAGATCATCTTCAGTAATTATGCAATTAACTGTATCTTCATTAATTCTCTTAAATACCATTAAAACCCTATACCTTTACTCTTCCTCATCCCTAACACAACCGATAACCTTATACAAAAGCTTATAAAGTGTCTCAGTCTCTTCCGGAGTCAGATGTACGCACTGCCCCATCTTATTAGGGATGCAAACAGCCTTTTCTCTAAGCTGCTCACCTTCATCGGTTATAGTGACTACCAGGTTACGCTCATCTTCACTTGAACGCTCTCTTGAAATATACCCCTTAGCTTCGAGCTTTTTAAGAACAGGTGTAAGTGTACCTGAATCCAAATAGAGGCTCTCACCAAGTGTCTTAACATTGACTTTCTTTTTCTCCCACATAACCATCATTGTTATGTACTGAGTATAAGTAAGATCAACATCATCCAAATATGGCTTATACTTTCTGATTATCTCCTTAGAACAAGCATATAATGGAAAACACAGCTGATTTTCAAGTTTTAGGCAATTATAATTATCTTTATTATCCATGATATAATCCATCTCCGATAAAAAAAACTTCACAAATAAATTGTGCATAATCTATTTTAACTCAAAATCAAAATTTTTCAAACTGCTCTATGAGATTTTATTATTTTTTTACGTTTAATGACTTGATTTTATCTTCTATATAGTTTCCAAGCATGGTCAGATATCTCATGCAAGGCTCTGTAGCTATTGCGAATACAACAAACAGCATTACGCATTCCTTGGATATATAAGTGATTGCAAATAAGTCATTCAGGAAGAAGGCTGTAAATACAATACCTATTACGCACCCAATAATTACTGTCATTCTATATCTGTTAATAGGCACACTTATATTTGCCAGAATCATAAAGCCCACGATAGCCAGCAAAAATGTAGAAGCTACAGACACATCCGCACTTGACACTCCAAAGGTCTCTCCAAATACAACCATTGCTGCGATTGCAAAAAAGTCTGTAAGCGCCGCAGGCATTGCTCGTAAAAGGACCTTTGACAGGAAGTGACCTTTAATTCTCTTATTGTTCGGCTCCATAGCAAGAAAAAATGCCGGGATTCCAATATTAAACAAACTGATAAGTGAAACCTGTGAAGGCTCCAGCGGATAAGTCATAACGTTTATGATTGAGAAAACAGCAAGCAGTATTGAGAAAATATTTTTTACCAGGAACAAGGTTGTGGATCTCTCAATATTATTAATATCTCTTCGGCCCTCTGAAACAATTTCAGGCATATGGGCAAAATCAGAATCCAAAAGGACTACCTGAGCCGCCTGTACTGCAGCATCTGAACCTGCAGCCATTGCTATTGAGCAGTCAGCATCCTTCATCGCAAGAATATCGTTAACACCATCACCAGTCATGGCAACAGTTCTGCCCTTAGCTTTAAGTGCTCTTATAATCTTCTGCTTCTGTTCAGGAGATACTCTGCCAAAAATAGTATATTTAAGTACATCCTCTCTTATCATTTCATCTGTAAGAGTTGATGCATCAACATATTTGTCATAACCGGCAATGCCAGCCATTCTGGCAACTTCCGATACTGTAACAGGGTTATCACCAGAGATAACCTTGACTTCAACACCCTGTTTTACAAAGTATTCAAAGGTTTCAGAAGCATTTTCCCTGACAGGGTTCTGCAAGAGAATAAACAAAAGCGGAACAACCTTTGCATCTGTTAGCTCTGTCTGAGGTACAGGCAGCGAAACAACAGTGCCATCTGCCTCTGGAAGACGAACTTCAGTGCCATCAGCTCCGCCAAAATAAGCACCAAAGGTCAGTACTCTAAGACCCTTTGCAGCGTATGTATTGACGATTTCCTTATAGTCCTCAAAGCTTTTTCCAAGTACAAATTCAGGCGCGCCAAGCACAAAAGTACCTTCTGCAAACTGAACACTACTATACTTGTATTTGGATGAAAATGAATGGAAGGAAATACTACTACCGGATGGTCTTCCATCAAAATAATCTTCAAGTGCCTTCATGGTGATATTATCATCAGGCAATACTCCAATGTATCTTGAAACCAACTCTTTATATTCATCAAAGGTATCCTGAGATACATCATTTACAGGCACAACATCGGCTACAAGCATGCTGTTATCTGTAATAGTTCCAGTCTTATCTACGCAAAGAGTATCTACTCTTGCAAGAGTCTCAATACTTCTCATATCATGAAGCATGATCTTCTTCATGGCAAGTCTTACAGCACTGGCGCCAAGAGCAACACTAACAAGAAGATACAGTCCTTCCGGAATCATACCAACAAGAGCTGCAACCATAGAAGTTACACTACTCGAGAAATCATTTTTCTGAATAAGATAGCTCTGGGTAAAAAGTGTAATACCAATAGGAATGATAATGATACCTGCAGCAATAACCAGTCTGTTGATAGACTTAACCATTTCTGACTGCTCGCTTGATGGCATCTTTTTGGCCTTAAGCATAAGCTTGGAAATGTATGAATTGGTACCAACTCTTGTAAGCTGGGCAAGGCATTCACCTGAAACAACAAAGCTTCCAGACATAAGCTCACTATCCCTGATCTTTACTATCTCATCTGCCTCACCAGTAAGAAGTGCTTCATTTACAGCAATTTCACCGTTTAATACAACAGCATCAGCACATATCTGATTGCCACTTCTAAGAACAATTACATCACCCAGTACCAATTGGTCAACAGGAACAATTGTCTCCTCACCATCTCTTATGGCAGTAACCGTTGCCTCATGAATAACAGCAAGGTTATCAAGTACCTTTTTAGCCTGTAATTCCTGGTATATACCTATCAGCGAATTGGCAATAACTACCGGTAAAAAGGTAAGACTTCTATAATCTCCTGCAACTATTACAAGCACAGCCATAATAGCGAATATAAGGTTGAAGTAAGTAAAAATATTCTCTTTTAAAATATCTTTTGTTGTTTTAGCTGTATTATCAACCTGTGTATTACCATAGCCGTCTCTTAAAAGACCCTTGGCAGCTTCCGATGTAAGTCCTATCATCTAGCATTCCCTCCTAAAGTAATAGCAGACCGTTATCGGGTCTGCTATTAAAAAAATCAATCAGCCTCATGTTTAATATTCTTAATAGGAATATTAGCGTATAATGCAGGAACACTCTTTCCAACATTAGCTTCATCATCCATCTGTGTAATATTTATATCTATACCAGCCTGATCAATCTCAACATATTTAGATAATACTTCTATAATGTCATTCTTGATTTTTGCCATTATTTCCGGGGAGCAGCTGGCTCTGTCGGATACGAGGACAAGTTTTAGTCTGTCCTTGGCAACATCACTTGATGATTTCTTTTTGAAAATATCTGACAGTTTCATACCTAAAAATCCCCCTTATTTCTTTTTGAAAAGTCCTGCAATAGCTGAAAAGAATCCCTTTTTATCATCCAGATCAAGGAATGTAACCTGCTCTCCTGTAATGCGGCGGCAAATATTCATATAAGCCTGTCCAGCAAGTGATTTGTCCCCTGCAAGAGGTTCTCCATTATTTGTAGCTACTACAATATTTTCATCATCAGGTACAACACCGATCAAATCTACTGCCAAAATTTCAATAACATCATCTGCTGACATCATATCGCCTCTGCTTACCATGTCAGGACGAAGTCTGTTAACAATAAGATGCTTTGTCTTTATTTCATTTGCATCAAGAAGTCCAATGATTCTGTCAGCATCTCTAACAGCTGAAACCTCAGGTGTTGTTACGATAAGTGCTCTGTCAGCACCTGCAATGGCATTCTTGAAGCCCTGCTCAATACCTGCAGGACAATCCATGATGATGTAGTCGTACTCAGACTTGAGTTCTTCTGCAAGCTTCTTCATCTGATCTGGAGTAACGCTTGTCTTATCCTTGGTCTGAGCCGCAGGTAAAAGGAACAGATTCTCATATCTCTTGTCCTTAATAAGTGCCTGCTTGATCTTGCAATTGCCTTCTACAACATCTACAAGATTATATACAATACGGTTCTCTAATCCCATTACTACATCAAGATTACGAAGACCTATATCTGTATCAATAAGTACAACCTTTTTATTTAATTTAGCTAACCCTGTTCCGATATTAGCTGTTGTAGTTGTCTTACCAACACCGCCTTTACCGGATGTTACTACTATTACTTCTCCCATTCTTATTTTCTCCCTCCGTTTTATTCGTATTTGGATTATTTATCTATATGATATTCTTTCAAAAAAGCCTGATTATAAGCTTTTTTAACGATATGTTCAGATTCGATGCAGGCAACTTCCGGTTCCTGCACATCCTCTTTAACATTGTTTTTTCTGAATCTAAAGCCTGTTTTTTTCTCAGTATCCGGTGCAATAGCAATACAATCAGCTATTCTGACCTGCTGAGGATTTAATTCAAGAGCCATAACTATTGCATTGGTATCACCTGTAGTTCCTGCAAAAGCGCTACCCTGCATCTTACCAAGTACAAAAATGCTTCCGACTGAACTAATTCTCGATCCTGGTTTTACATCACCAAGTACAATAACATTCTGCTGACTGGATATTTCCTGACCGGAACGCAGTATTCCTTTGTAAACTCTGGCATTACCGCTTCCGAGCTGAGCTTCCATGTCCTGAAGCTGTCTTTCTTTTTTTAACAGCTCACCCTGTACCTGAGCTCTTGTCTCATAGATTTCTTTTTCCTTACGAGACAATTCTTTTTTTCTCTGTTCAAGCTTGGCCAGATCGCTTCTATCCACATATTTGGCAAATATCTTTTCTTTTTCAGCATCCTCAACAAGAACACATATAATCTCAACCTTAGTATTAAGTGCAATTATATTAAGGACTTCCTGTTCTTCTTCATCAGATAGAACTCTACCCTTAACGGTAAGAGCCATCTGAGCACTGCCTAAAAAAGAAGCTGCGCTTTGAAACTTTTCAGAGATAGTAACTTTAAGCTGTGAAAAGGGAGTTTTATCATCCAGAACAAGGATGATACCTGATTTTGTCCCCTTAATTATAACTGTTTGTTCCATACTACTCCTCGCCATGTCACATCACCAAAACAGCAATACGACACCTTTATATAATATAACATTTTGGGCTTATTTGGAATACTTAATAAAGAAAAAGCCGTTACCGGTCATGCTGACCAGTAACGGCTAAATATTTAAAATAATTATTTAAGACCAGCCTGAGCCATAACCTCTTCAGCGAAGTTCTCGTTCTTCTTCTCGATACCTTCACCAGTCTCAAAACGAACAAAGTTCTTAATCTTAAGATTTGCGTTATTAGCCTTAGCAACCTGTGCGATGTACTGTGCAACTGTCTGCTTTCCATCCTCAGCCTTAACGTAAACCTGCTCGTTTAAGCACATTTCCTTAAGCTCTTTGTTAAGACGTCCGATAAGCATCTTCTCGATGATTTCCTGTGGCTTTCTCTTGCCTTCTGGAAGCTCTTCGTTTTCCTTAACAGCCTGAGCAAGAAGGATTTCTTTCTCATGGTTCTTGAACTCTTCAGAAACGTTCTCCATACCAACATACTTTGGTGAAAGAGCTGCAACCTGCATTGCTACGTTCTTAACAGCGTCCTTGATCTCATCATTTACAACATCTGTATCAGCTTCAACAAGAACAGAAATTCTGCCTTCGCCGTGTACGTAAGGAACTACGATACCGTTAGCTGCTGAAACCTTCTCAAAACGTCTGATGCTGAGCTTTTCGCTGATAACAGCTGTAATCTCAACAAGAGCATCCTGAACTGTGATGTCTGCATTCTCGTTCCACTTCTCAGCCATGAAACTCTCAAGATCTGTAGAATTAGACTCTACAGCCTGCTTAGCTACTGCATTAACGAATGTCTGGAACTTCTCGTTCTTAGCAACAAAGTCTGTCTCTGAGTTAACTTCAACAACTGCAGCTGTCTTGTCATCCTTAACTGCTACTGTTGTAAGACCTTCAGCTGCAATCCTACTAGCCTTCTTTTCAGCCTTAGCCTGACCATTCTTTCTAAGATATTCTACGGCTGCATCCATATCGCCGTTTGTCTCTGTAAGAGCCTTTTTGCACTCCATCATACCAGCGCCAGTTGACTCACGTAATTCTTTTACCATTGCTGCTGTAACTGCCATTGTATATATCCTCCATATATTTAATTTAAAAGAACGTTCAGGGTACCCTTAGGTCACCCTGAACAAATAATTCATAGCTAATTAAAAATTAGTTCTCTTCTGCTGTCTCTTCAACATCAGCTTCTGCAGACTCTGCAGCAACTTCGTTCTCAGCACCCTGATTTGCTTCGATAACAGCATCAGCCATCTTACCAACGATAAGCTTTACAGCTCTGATAGCGTCATCGTTACCAGGAATGATATAATCAAGTTCTTCAGGATCACAGTTTGTATCACCGATACCGATAAGTGTGATACCAAGGTTGTGAGCTTCCTGAACACAGATTCTTTCCTTCTTAGGATCTACTACGAAGATTGCATCTGGGATTCTCTTCATATCTCTGATACCGCCAAGGTTCTTCTGAAGCTTCTCAAGTTCCTTCTTAAGAACTGCAACTTCCTTCTTAGGAAGTACATCGAAAGTACCATCTTCCTGCATCTTCTCGATCTTCTTCATTCTCTCAATTCTTGTCTGAATTGTTCTGAAGTTTGTAAGCATACCACCAAGCCATCTCTCGTTGATGTAGTACATACCACATCTCTCAGCTTCTGACTTAACAGCATCCTGTGCCTGCTTCTTTGTTCCAACGAAAAGGATTGTTCCACCCTGCTCAGCAATTTCGAATACTGCCTTGTAAGCTTCGTCAACCTTTACAACTGACTTCTGAAGGTCGATGATGTGGATTCCATTTCTCTCTGTGAAGATGTAAGGAGCCATTTTAGGGTTCCATCTTCTTGTCTGGTGTCCAAAATGTACACCTGCTTCAAGTAACTGTTTCATTGATACAACGCTCATGATATTACCTCCATTTGGTTAATTAATCTTCCGCATATCTTAGTCTACTATGCTCATATAAGGGCGTTACGCTTATATGATAGACTCCTTGCTGATTGCAATACTTTGCAACACCGGCAGGGAAACGAATATGCGTGTTTACTTGTATTCTACTGTGATTATCAGACCACAGCCTTCTAATTTTAGCACAGTATCATATAAATATCAAGTAATATAAAAGAAAAGGTTGTAAAAAATTTATTATTTTTTACAACCTTTCCTAGTAGTGACAAAATGTACTTTTGACCTTTACATCATATTATCGTTTCTCAATTTCTGCATATATATCTTTTTGCCTAAATGTTTGAAATGCCCTCCATCTTCCATTACTTCCTGCATATATGCAGGAAAAGGTCTTCCAGTAATACTTTCCCCTGTAGTAATATTTTTTACTACTGCAGTTTGTGTGTCAAACTCTATTTCATCTCCATTTGACACTTTATCAATAATACCCGGAACCTCCAGAAAACTTCCTCCAAACATCAGACCACTTTGTATAATTTGAGTCGAAACTGACTCAGCAATAATATATTTGATTCCAATATAGTTCATGGCAGTAAATAAAGCCGCATGAACTTTTCCATAGCCGAAATTTTTTCCGCAAACAAGAACGTCGCCAGCCTTAGCTTCTTGTGCAATATTTTCAGAAATTCCAGACAAAAATTGTTTTGCAATTTCCTCCAGTGGCAGGGCATCCATTCCTAAATACCATCCCATAGCAGTATCTGCATTCAGGTTCTCACCTTCGATTTTTATAACTCTTCCTTTTTCAACCATATAATCATCTCCTTAAGCTGCAGTAATAAAGCCGGCAATACACGATTTAGCAATCACTTCCGCATTTGCCAAATAAATGTCCGCCTTTTTGCTTCCAGAACGTCCAATAGTGTTCAATGTTTGTTGAGAAATACCAACCTCTCCGTCAGCAAGTGGTGCAACAACTCCAAGACACACATCACAAGTTGAAGACAATACAGTTGCTCCTGCTTTTGCAAAAATTGTGATTAGTCCCTCTTCTGCCGCCTGAATATAAGTTCTTTGAGTTACTGGTGATATAATGAGCCTTACGTCATCAGCAATATGCTTTCCATCAAGAATCTTTGCTGCTGCTCTTAAATCTTCAATACTTCCACCAGCGCAGGTACCGATTATTCCCTGGTTTATTTTTATTCCTTCATGTTTTTTTACCGGTTCGCAAGTAAACACTTCAGGAGGAACCGCGAGCATAGGCTCAAATTCAGAAGCATCATAGGAAATAATTCTTGAATATTCTGCATCAGGGTCAGCCTTGATCATTTCTACGCTTCTGTCAAAATTGTCTTTGAACCATTTAACCGTTTTTTCATCAGATTGCAAAATAGCACCATCAGCACCGGAAAAACCTGCACTACCGCACATAATCATTCTGCTTTCTATTGACATTTCATCTATAGCGCTGCCTGAGTACTCTAGTACTGATGCAAATGCACCATCAGGACCAATATCACTTAATACCTTCATCCAAACATCTTTGCCATAAACATTGTCAGGTAGATGCCCATTAATTTCTATCTTAATCGTCTTAGGAACACATACAGTAAGGCTTCCTGTAGCATACGCTTCCATTACACAAGCGCCCATTCTTCCGCCGTTAGTATTTAATGCACCAATACCACCACATAATGATGCCTGTGCATCTGCATTGACAACAAG
>JAZRKG010000187.1:0-11379 GCA_045646185.1 Butyrivibrio sp. | reverse complement strand
TTCTATGATTTAGCCACAGCCTATCAGTCTGTGCACGTCAACTGTTGAAAGCGCCGTATACCGAACGGTACGTACGGTGCTGTGAGAGGACGGGAGCTAATCACTCCCTCCTACTCGATACAGGTTCTATATATTTGGTTGTTTAGGTGAAAGTGATAACACGGATTGCTGCGTGCTGTGCACTCCCGCAATCCTACGAAATATTGAGATATTCGGGGGTGAGAGTGACAACACGGATTGCTGCGTGCTGCGCACTCCCGCAATCCTACGAAATATTCGGAAATCGCGGGGGCCACTGCCCCCGCTTTTTTCCTCATATTTCGGCGGTTCTCAAAGTTAAAAAGTTTATCATGCAAGCATGAACACTTTTTAACCTTTCGCCCCTGTTGTCACTACATGGTTGTATATCCGCCGTCTACAGGTACCATTACGCCTGTAACGTAGCTGGATGCTGGTGATGCAAGGAAGATTGCGGTAGAATCCAGCTCACCTTCAACACCGTAACGCTCCATAGGAATGGCTCCCTTTGCATAAGCCTGGAACTCCTCTGTGTCCAAAGTGTCCTTTGTAAGTGGAGTGTAGAAATAACCAGGACAAATAGCATTTACGGTGATGTTATGCTTGCCCCATTCGCAGGCGAGAGCTCTTGTAAGGTTTACCACACCGCCCTTTGCAGCGTGGTAAGGAGAAGCAGGAGCCTGCTTGTTACCAACAAGACCGTACAAGGAAGCAATATTGATGATACGGCCGTATTTTGCAGGAATCATAGCCTTTTTTGCTACGGCTCTTGCAACCTTGAAGGTTCCGAAGAGATCAATATTTAACTCATTGCTGAACTGCTCATCAGTAATATCCTCTGCAGGAGCTACGGCGCCAGTACCAGCGTTGTTAATAAGGATATCGATTCTTCCAAAGTGCTCAAGTGCTTTGTCGATTGCAGCCTCAACCTGAGCGGTATCTGTGATATCGCATTTAATAGCCAGTGCATCTACATCAAATTCATTACGAATGTCCTGAGCTACCTGATCGATGAGCTCCTGTCTTCTTGCAAGAGCGATGATAGAAGCACCCTGACTTGCAAGTGCCTTGGCCATCTGTACGCCAAGGCCGGTTGAGCAGCCAGTTACAAGGGCTACTTTTCCGCTTAAATCAAAATAATTTTTCATAAAAATAATTCCCCTTTCTGGTATTTATAATAATATAATCTCAAGAAAATACAGTAGTTATCTGTAAAAATTAGTAAGCATATGCTAACTAATTGAGTGTCATTATAATGTATTGTGCACAATTTATCAAGAGCATTTTTTGCAAAAAATATTGTCTATTCAGAATATTCTTCTCAAAATGTGCGAAAATACGAAAAAACGGACTAAAACATAAAAAAATTTAACTAAAACAATAGGCTTATGTTATACTTATTAAGTTCTAAAATAGCGAAAAAAGGGAGGAAGCTATGAAAAATATGTTTAAATGGGTAAGATTGGCTCTGTCTATATTATTTGTAGCAGTTATGTTGGCAGTAACTATCGTGACTTCTATGAATAGTTATAGCGGACCGGAAAAAACAGCAAAAAAGTATATGGACTATTGTATAAAAGGGGATTTCAAAAAGGCCTACAAGCTTACAACAGTCACTGATTCTATGACTGTGGAGGAATTTGCCCAGGAAATGTCAATAGAGTATTCATTAGCTCAGACACTTGGAGCTTCTTTTGACACAGCAAAGGTTACTATTTCAGATGCTGTTATTTCTGAAACTGACGAGACTAAAGCAACTGTTTACTACAGTATGTATGTAGATGGCTTTGGTATGGATACAGAGTCTGTATCTCTTGTCCTTGAAAATGGAAAATGGTTAGTGGAGGAATAATGGGCATGTTAAAAAAGATAAAAAGAATTGTTTTACCATCTTTAATTTTTGCTGCATTCCTGATTTTGACAGGCTGCGGTGGAAATCTTGATACTACGTTGACAATTAATGATGATCTTAGCGGAAGCCGCAGAATGGCTTATTCAGTTAATGTCAGCGAGAATTCACAGTACATTAATGGTGAAGAAGAAAATATCACAGCTACTGTAAAAGATAACTGTCCAGAGGACATTGAGTTTTCAACTGAAACAGTAGATGGTGTTGTTACATATTATTTTGACATCAATTTTGATTCTCTTGAGCAGTATGAAGAGAAGGTAACTAATATACTTAGAGATAGCGGGCAGGATTATGGTGATAATCTCATTGACTATGCTGCTCCTGATTCTATTTTTGCCAAAGGTATCAGATACGAAGAAAATTTCGACAGCCAGGACCTTCTTGCATGGTTTAAAGAGCTTTTGGTAAATGCAGGTTATGTAGATTCCAGCAACAGCTCATATATTTTCAACAGCACAAACGTTTCTTATAGCATCAAAGGAAACGAAAACACATCAAGCTACAGTGCAATTAGCGTAAATACCATTGAATTCCTTGCAGTATCAGGAATTGATTTTATTACTAATACAAACACAGATGGAACTTTTGACAGAACTATTGTATTGAAGATTCCTCAGACAACTATGGATTCTAACGGTGATGCCGTAAAAGAGTTTATGTCTTCAAATGAGTCTTCAATTGCTACAGGTGAGTGGACTGTCGACAGCGGCGTAAATTACTACACAGTAAAGGGCACAGGTCTTACAGCAGAACAGGTAAATGTAATGACTAATGCATTCTGTGGCATTACAGATGTAGTAAGCTTTACAGAAATATCTGAGCCTAAAGAAGTTGAGGAAGAAGAAACATCAGACTCTGCAGCAGAGGCTTCTTCTGAGGCAGCTGAGCCTTCAGAAACTGATGATGTAGACGCTTCTGTTTTAGAAGAGACAACCGGCAATCCTGATCTTATGTTTGTATATAAGAATATCAGTGAGAGCATTGACCTTGAGAACTACATTTCAAATGATTACGGTCAGGTGAATTTTGCTTATTATGTAGGAAAAGACGCTACATATGAGGGTGCACACGGAGAATACGAAGCTACAGCCAATATCTGGGCTGGCAGTGAGTCCGAAGAATATGAAGGCGAGATACTTCTTTTCACATCAAGCACATATCAGAATAGTGTTGAGTACTCTTCAAAGCTTAGCCACACAATAGAGAGTATGAATGTTACAATTACTCTTGGAAACAAAAATGAAGTTGCAAAAGAGGTTGAGATCATATATGCAGATGATATGACTGATGATGGTGTTGCAGCGCTTTCAGATAGCTTAAAGAGCGCAGCTGAAGGAACAGGCCTTGAAGTAGTTGCAGTAGAGAAAACAGAAGAAGGTATCAGAGTAGACTTAAAGGCAGAAGGATCAGCCTATGATGTAGAAAATGCTTGGGATAGCGTATTTGGCGAGTCAGACAGCCTTATAGTAAGCTCAGATTCAAAAGCTCTTCTTCCGTTAAAGACTACTTATGCACTTACTGACAGGGAGTCCTTTAGTGCATATTCAAGCAACAAGTTCAGTTCTCTTACATATACAGTTAAGGGAATTGGCGTTGCAGACTATAGCAGTGTATCAGGAATTACATCTACTCCAGGAACAAATGAAAACGGAACTTATGTTATAAATGTAACTGATGAAATTGATCCAAATAACAGCTATTTGAAGGTTGAGCTTGTTGGAACCAGAACCAATGTACTTGCTTATGTGGTATATGTCCTTCTTGCAATAGCTATTTTAAATCTACTGATTCAGATAATAATTATCCTTGTAAAGAGTCTCAAGGAAAAGAAGCAGCAGAAAAAGGAAGCGCAGATGAACCAGGGAATGCAGATGAACCAGGGAATGCAGATGAACCAGGGAATGCAGATGAATCAGGGGATGCAGATGAATCAGGGGATGCAGATGAACCAGGCACCTCAGATGAATCAGGCGCCTCAGTTGAATCAGGCTCCACAGCAGGACCAGAACACACAGGAATAATATATGAAACCAAACACACCAGAAGAAAAGTATAAGAGATTAGTTTTTATTGGAATTTTGATAGTATTGGCAGCAGGATACATGCTGTTATATAGGGCACTTTAACGTGCTAATCTAATGATGTTAAAAAATATCAATAAAAATGATTAAAAATATCAATGCCATTTCCAAGCAATCGTGGTATGCTAATATACATCAAGAGAAGTTGATTTATTTTATTGTATAAATATAAGCATAGACCTTGGGGAGGATTGTTATGCAGAATTTCGAAAAATATCAAAGACAATATTTCATGCCGCCTAAATGCACCTATGACTGGGTAAAAAAGGATTATCTTGATCATCCACCTATCTGGTGTAGCGTAGATTTGCGTGATGGAAACCAGGCCCTTATCGAGCCAATGAGTCTTGATGAGAAATTAGAATTCTTCCAGATGCTTGTTGATATAGGCTTTAAGGAAATTGAAATTGGATTCCCTGCTGCATCTGAGACTGAATATGAATTTGCAAGAACTCTGATAGAGAGAAATATGATTCCTGACGATGTAACTGTACAGGTACTTACTCAGGCGAGAGAGCACATCATTAAGAGAACCTTCGAGGCTGTAAAGGGTGCTCCTCATGCAATCATACATTTGTACAATTCTACTTCTGTAGCTCAGAGAGAGCAGGTATTCAAAAAGGACAAAGAAGAAGTCAAAAAGATTGCTGTAGAAGGCGCAAAGCTTCTGGACAAGCTTGCAAAAGAAACTCAGGGTAATTTCTCTTTTGAGTATTCACCAGAGAGCTTCCCTGGAACAGAAGTTGAATATGCCCTTGAAGTATGTAATGCAGTACTTGATGTTTGGCAGCCAAAGCCAGACAACAAGGTTGTTATCAATATTCCTACTACAGTACAGATTGCAATGCCACATGTATTTGCTACTCAGGTTGAATACCTTAGCAAGAACATGAAGTATAGAGATGCGGTTACATTATCTCTTCATCCTCACAACGACAGAGGCTGCGGAATTTCAGATGCAGAGCTCGGCTGTCTTGCAGGTGCTGACAGAATTGAAGGCACACTGTTTGGAAACGGAGAGAGAACCGGAAACGTTGATATTGTTACTCTTGCACTTAATATGTTTTCACATGGTGTGGATCCAAAGCTTGATTTCTCAAATATCAATGATATAGCAAGAGCTTATGAGAGACTTACAAGAATGACTATCAACGATCGTCAGCCTTACGCTGGAAATCTTGTATTTACAGCATTCTCAGGCTCACATCAGGATGCTATTTCCAAAGGCTTTGCATGGCACGAAGCTGGTAAGGACGAAGGAAAATGGACTGTTCCATATCTTCCTATCGATCCAAAGGATATCGGAAGAGAATATGATGGTGATGTAATCCGTATCAATTCTCAGTCTGGTAAGGGTGGCGTAAGCTACATCTTAAAGACCAACTATGGAATGATGGTTCCTAAGGAAATGCAGGCTGACATCAGCTATACCATCAAGGATATATCTGACAGAGAACATGCAGAGCTTGCTCCAACACGTATCTATCAGATCTTTGAGGATAAATATGTTCACAATGATGTTGTATTCCAGGTAGTTGACTGTCACTTCAAGCAGGTTGATGGAATCCTTGCAGAGATGACCATTCAGCATGCAGGCAGACAGCACATAATAGCTGCTAACGGAAACGGACGTCTTGATGCAGTAAGTAATGCTTTCAAGCAGTATTTCAATGTAAGCTATGAGCTTTCAACATACGAAGAGCACGCTCTTAGCAGAGGATCATCCTCCAAGGCTGTTGCCTATGTAGGAATTACCTGCAACGGAGTAAAGCTTTGGGGCGTTGGTATTGATGAAGATATCATTAAATCTTCAATCAATGCTCTGTGCGTAGCTGTTAATCAGATTGAAAGTGTCAGAAATGACCAGAATGGCAAGGATGAGAGAATAAATGCAATTATAAATTACATTCAGGAAAACTATCAGACAGTTACACTGGATGACCTTTCCAGAGAGTTCTATTTATCCAAACCATATCTGTCCAAGTATATCAAGGAAAAGTCTGGTGCAACCTTTGGTGAAAATGTTAAGAAGATTAGACTTAAGAAAGCCAGCACTCTTCTTAGAAATGGTAACATGAAGGTAGAACGTGTCGCAGAAGCTTCAGGCTATCAGAATGTTGAACATTTCAACAGACTTTTTAAGAAAAAATATGGCATGACTCCTGTACAGTACAGAAGTAGTGTACAGTAAGACATAACCGACTAAAAAAGAGTAGGAGAAAATCCTACTCTTTTTCTTTTTCACGTTCTCTTTGAAGTCTTGAAAATTCGCAGCCACAAAAGTCCTGACGATACAATCCAAACTGATGGGACAGCTCAATGGAACGTTTGTAGCCATTTTTCTTTTTAAAATCAGAAGGCAGGTAGAAAACGCCGTGCTTTTCACCCATTTCATTTCCTATACGGTTGAGTCTTTCTGCATCCTTTAACGGACTGATGGTTAGTGTCGTGGTGAAACAGTCAAAGCCATTTTCTTTTGCAACAATAGCAGACTCTTCCAGTCGCATTTCAAAACATATCGTGCAGCGATCTCCGCCTTCAGGGCAACTCTCATATCCTTTAACCCTTTGAAGGAACTCTGATGGATTGTAATTGCCCTCGAGGATTTCTATTTTTCTTGCGCCAGGCTGAGAGTTCATTCCAGTAAAATCGCCGGTTTCAACCTGATGATTGTAGGCAGCGATAAGCCTTTTTTCCTCCTCGACACGTTTACGATATTCCTCGGATTTCATGATATTAGGGTTATAGTAAAAAACTGTAATATCAAAATACTGACGCAGATATTCAAGACAGTAAGATGAACATGGTGCGCAGCAGGCATGAAGAAGGAGCTTTGGGTAAATGCCGTTTTTTTGCTGGGTTTCTATATAAGCATCAAGCTTTTTTGCATAGTTTTCTTTGTTTGCCATTTTATTCTTCCATTAACATAAAAAATTGCTAATATATCAGCGAGTAGTTTAACATATTACTGGTGTAATGTTCAAATAATGTTGCGTTTTATAGGGCAAAGCTATAAAATGTATTTGGTATATGCACTTGTCGTATAACGGCTAATACATTAGCTTCCCAAGCTGAGGACGAGGGTTCGACTCCCTTCAGGTGCTTATGGGAGGGTAGTTCATGTTTATGGACTATCCTTATATTTTAGAAGAAAGAGGATTTGTTTTGGATAAGTTAATTGATTTAATCTCAAAAGAAGTTTCTAAAGCCTTTGAAGAAGCAGGCTTTGACAGTGATCTTGGAAAGGTTACTATTTCTAACAGACCTGACCTGTGCGAATATCAGTGCAACGGCGCTATGGCTGGTGCCAAGAGATATGGCAAGGCTCCATTTATGATTGCTGATGCTGTAGCAGAGAAACTTACAGGCAACGAAACCTTTGAGTCAGTAGAGTCTGTTAAACCTGGATTCCTTAACCTGAAGCTTAACAAGGAATTCATCAGAGAATACATTGTAAAGATGCTCCATGAAAAGAAGTTTGGCGTTACACAGCCTGGTCATCAGCCAAAGATCATCATCGATTACGGCGGACCAAATGTTGCCAAGCCTCTTCACGTTGGACACCTTCGTTCTGCTGTAATTGGTGAGAGTATCAAGCGAATCCTTAAATATACAGGTAATGATGTAACTGGTGATATCCACATGGGCGACTGGGGACTTCAGATGGGACTTATTATTTCCCAGTTAAAAGAGGAACAGCCAGACCTTCCATATTTTGACCCGGACCACACGGGAGCATATCCTAAGGAAGCTCCATTTACTATTTCTGAGCTTGAAAAAATCTATCCTAAGGCAAGTGCGCGTTCTAAAGAGGACGAGGAATTCAAGGCAAGAGCTATGGAAGCAACAAAGCTTCTTCAGGATGGAGATAAGGGCTACAGAGCTTTATGGCACCACATTATGAATGTGTCAATTGCAGACCTTAAAAAGAACTACAAGAACCTCAATGTATCTTTTGACCTTTGGAAGGGTGAATCAGATGTTCACGAAGTAATTCCGGGAATGGTTGATTACATGAAGAGTCACGGCTACGCTCATGAAAGCCAGGGAGCTCTTGTAGTTGACGTTGCAGAAGAGACAGATACCAAGGAAGTTCCTCCATGTATGATTCTTAAGTCAGATGGTGCTTCGCTTTACAATACAACAGACCTTGCAACTATTGATACACGTATGAAGGAGTTCCATCCAAATGGACTTGTATATGTAGTTGATAAGAGACAGGAGCTGTACTTTACACAGGTATTTAGATGTGCAAGAAAGACTAAGCTGGTTCTTCCTGAGACAGAGCTTAACTTTGTAGGCTTTGGTACTATGAACGGCAAAGACGGAAAGCCTTTCAAGACAAGAGAAGGCGGTGTAATGCGTCTTGAGAATCTCATTTCAGAAATCGATGAGAAGATGTACAACCGTATCAAAGAGGGTACACCTGATATTTCAGATGATGAAGCAAAACAGACAGCTCACAAGGTTGCTCTTGCTGCTATCAAATATGGTGATCTCTCTAACCAGCCATCAAAGGATTATATCTTTGATATTGATAAATTTACTTCCTTCGAGGGAGACACAGGTCCATACATTCTGTACACAATAGTTCGTATTAAGTCTATTTTGAACAGATATGAGCAGGAAGGTGCTCTTGTAAAAGACGCTCTCCTTGCAGCAGCTGATACTGACAATCAGAAGGCTCTTATGCTTCAGATTACAAGATTTGCTGATGCAGTTGAAAGTGCAGCAAGAGATTTATCTCCAAATAGAATCTGCGCTTATATCTATGAGCTTGCTAATGATTTTAACAGTTTCTATCATGAGACCAAGATTCTTGCTGAGCCAGATTCTGATAGGAAACAGAGCTATATTGCACTGCTTGCTACAACTCTTAAGGTTCTCGAGACAGGTATTGACCTTTTAGGTTTTGATGCACCTGAAAGAATGTGATAAAATTAATTCGTAGGTTTGTTGCTTAAGAGGATAAAATATGGATGATTTCAATGTTTGGGAAGAACTTTCTAAAGTAATTGAGACTGTCGACATGTCAAAAACTGACGCTGACGCGGATTTTATTCAGTTTAGCAGTAATCTTGAAAAATTAGCGAATAAATTACATCTTGCCATGACAGAGGTACATTTGGTTATAATACCAAATGTATTCTCTCTTTCTGGCGTTAATAAACGATTCAAATATTCTTATGATGTTAAACCATGGGACTTTGAGCATGCCATTCAGATTCACCATGAGTTTATACACAATCAGCATATCGAAGCCACTTTTTACCCGGTAGAAGGCTATGAGTGGTCAGAAGAAGAAACCCGATCTATCAGACTTATTTCCAGTATTATATCTACATACATGACCAATGGTTCTCTGTCCAAGACACTGGCTAATACTCCATTTATTGATGTTCTTACAGGACTTATAAATAGCCAGGGTATTAGACGCATTGGTAATGTACTGTACGAAGAAAATACCCTGAAGAACTATACAGCAGTCTATTTTAATGTCAAAAATTTCCAATACATAAACAGAAAATACGGAGTCAGAAATGGCGACAACATAATATGTCAGCTTGGTCTGTATGTCTACAGATTTATGGAGGATAAAGAGTACGCCTGCAGACTTGGTGGCGACAATTTCTTTGTACTCATATTAAAAAATCGTCTTGAAGAATTCCTGCAGTACATGGCTGAAGTTGATATAGACGTGCATTTTCAGGACAGAGTCATTCCGGTTCCTATCAGAGCCAGATTTGGTATCTATGATATCAAAGAGGAAGACAGACTTGATAATGTCATGGAAAATGCCACAGCAGCTTTTGTTATAGCCAGAAGAACCAACAATGATATGGTCACCTTTACTGAGGAGATGCTCAAAGCCATTATGGAGAAAAAGAAGCTTATAGCTTCATTTCCAAGAATCCTTAGAAATGGTGAGCTGGTGCCATATTATCAGCCAAAGGTTAATATCGAGACTAAAGAGGTTTGCGGCTGCGAGGCCCTTGTGCGCTGGATAAGGGACGGCCAGGCAATTACCTCAGAAGAGTTCCTGCCTGCAATTGAGTCAGACAGCATTATTCGTGAGATGGATATGTATATGCTTGAAAGAGTATGTAGCGATATCAGGGAATGGATTGATAACGGTCTCAAACCAGTCAGAGTATCCATCAATTTCTCCAAGATGAATCTGCAAAACGCCAATCTTGGTGAGGATACAATGGCTATATTGTCCAAATATAACATTGATCCAAGATTTATTGAAATAGAGCTTACAGAGACTTCAGACTATGATGATATGGCAGCTCTTGCAGTGTTTATTAAACAGATGCATGAAATTGGAGTCAACGTTTCAATGGATGATTTTGGAACAGGCTATTCGTCTCTTAACATCTTTAAGGACCTGGACTTCGATGTGATAAAGCTTGATAAATCCTTTTTTGACAACATAGAAAATGATGTCTATAAGGATGAAGTAATCATTAAAAATATTATCAATATGCTGATGGATCTCAATGTGGACGTTGTTGCCGAAGGCGTAGAGACCAATAAGCAGCTGGATTTCCTGAAGAAAACAGACTGCAAAATCGTGCAGGGCTTTATCTTTGACGAGGCTATGCCAAAAGAAGTCTTTGAGCAGAGGCTAAAAGACAGGGTATATAAAGACTGATCAGATACTGTTCAGGAATTATATATAGATTCATATTGCTTCTGACATTGGCTATAAAGAGTTTGATGTAATAGATGAATTTTTAGGACACTCAATATTCCTTGTGAATGCTGAGTGTCTTTTCTTATTTGTTGTTTAGAGACTGTGAATGCTTATTTGTTGTTTAGAAACTGTGAATGTGGGCAGGTAGATGGGAAATGCCGGCGGGCGAATATAGGCAGGTGTGGAATGCTGGCGGGCGAATATAGGTGGGGGTAGGGAAGGCTAGCGTTATAATCTGAACTGCCTGATTCGGAAAATAAAAAACTCATCAGAAATTTGTATAAAGAACAAATTCCTAATGAGCAAAAAAATAGTAGCGAGAGGGGGATTCGAACCCTCGACACCGCGGGTATGAACCGCGTGCTCTAGCCAACTGAGCTATCTCGCCACAAAACAATATTGACCGGCACTTTCGCAACCGACCATGTTAATATACTACTGTTACCATACTATTGTCAACAACTTTTTTGGAAGATTTTTGTATACGAAAAAACAGAGATGATTTTAATTTAAGGAGATGCAAGGTGTGAATATGGGGAAAATTAAAATATAATGCCAGGCGGGGAATGGGAAATGTCTATAGCGGGTTGGGGCAGGTTTGAATAGAGTTAGAATTAAAAATATAGCGCCAGGCCTGGGAAAAGGAAAGCATCGAATAGGCCTGGCCA
>JAZRKG010000186.1:0-12278 GCA_045646185.1 Butyrivibrio sp. | reverse complement strand
TCTGTATCTTCACTACCATCCTCAAGTCTGTACTCCAAAAGAGTTGGTGTCTGAAGATAATAATCATTGATTATTGTGTTTTTAATTGTAAAACCTGTAAGATTTTCTCCTGCAAGATGGTTGTCATCAATATCATATTTAAGAGTATCTTCCGGATCTGACAAAACAAACAGATCATAGAAAGATGGAAGAAGTGAGGCATCTTCTTTGTTGGTATAATTAGCTGGGTTGCTGGCTGCTTCTTCTAAAATCGTATTGATAGTGGTTACTATGTTATGAACCAGCTGATCAAACTCAGCTTCAATGTTCATAATAACTGATTGTGAAATATTCGTACTATAATAGGAACCCGTTGAATCATCTGATATATCATGGTAGCTTCCATAATGATCACCTCTAGCAAGAAGTGTTGCCCTCAGCTGACCAACGTCTGTATTCATAAGTGTAGATATAGGAAGTGTCAGGTCATACACCTTAGCTCCTGTAATATCAACCACCACTTTATTTCCTGCAGCATCTGTAGAATGCTTTGCTGCAAATTCCCAATATGGAGTATTGAAATTAACAGCACTGCCACCCTTATCAGGTTCAAGAGTGTAATCATATGCCATGTGATTTACATGGTCTGTAGTTACAAACTGTGTTCCTTCAAAAGATACCAGCACATTGCCCCAGATATCCTCGTAATATTCTATATTTCCAAGCTCGCCAAGCTTATCAAGAATGTAATTTCGCTCATCTCTAAGGTCATTGGCGTGCTCCTGATTTCCTGATTCAATCTCAACTATATCTTCGTTGAGTTCTCTGATTCTGTCACCGTATGTATTTATCTGTTCAACCAGTTCTGCAACCTGAGCATTCATGTTTTCCTGATAATCAATCAGGCCCTGATATACACTCTGTGCTCTTGTCAAAAACTCATTAGCTCTTGTTACAAAAGTGTTTTGGTTGGTGGCATTGGTTGGATCCTTGGCCATCTCCTGAACTGATACCCAAAGATTATTTAATGAATCTGCAAATTCAGTTCCATTAAGCTCCTGAAGCTGATCTTCAACTTCTTCAAGTGTTTTTACTGATACGTCATAAAAAGAATTTCTTCCTGATTCAAGTCTGTATTGCTTATCCAGGAAATAACTTCTAACCTGTTTACAGTTGTTATAGCTAACGCCAAGACCTATCTGCTTCCAGGCTACCATCTTGTAGTTCTTGGATAAGGTCTGATAGCTTCTGTCTCCTTGAGAAACCTGTTGTCTTGTATAACCTTCTGTATTTATATTTGATAAATTGTGTGCTGTTGTATTAAGGGCATTCTGTGATGTTACAAGTCCAGAATTTCCTGTATACAGGTTGCTCATTAACATATGCTAATCCTCCGCTTATCTAACTACTTCACGGTTTTTTGTTTCTGAAAAAAAGGCATAAAAATAGCAGGTCAACTGGTCTGCCGCCGATATGGCGGGGAGATTTGTGCCAACATGTATTATTGCTTAGCATCAAACCTGCCCGACATCATACCAATGACATCACCTGATGTACCTGCTGTTTTCGTATAATTAGCTGTTTCTGGAGCTCTTTTAGCCGCCTGCAGGATGTTCATTTCGAACTGAACCATCTCAAGTGAACTGTTTATTAGTTCCTGATTCTGTGCATTTACACTTACCACTCTGTCTGCTGTCATCTTAAGATTATCGCATACAATTGATAACGCTCTCTGCTCATCCGGCTTTTTTGCCAGAATCTGAATCAAATCGGTCAGTTTTAATGTTTCAACATCCCTGTTTAGCACGTCCGCTATAGTTTTCATAGCTTCTTCTCTTTTTTTATCGAGAATTGCTATTTTTGCAACGACGCCTTGCTCCTCATCCGTGATTTCTGCAAGTTTATCAAGATCTCCTGTTACAAGGACAGGAGTCTTGCTGCTAGATAACTCCAGCAAATTCTGGTATTGCTGACATTCATTATTTAAAATGCCAACTAAATCGTCCATTAAACTTGCCATTGGAATCATCCTCCTTATTTAGTTTTTCTTTTTGCAGAAAATCCCACTAATCGTTTATTTATTTAAGTAAGACTTTCGCTGAGTTTTGCCAGAAGCTTATCAGCAAAATCCTCTCCGCTTACGTTGTAAGTACCATTCTTAATCGCAGTCTTAATCGGCTCTGTTACATCCTCCCTGATGTCCGGAGTCGCACCCACAGCCTGTTTAGCAGTCTGAATATCTTTTCCAATAGAAGATATCTGTACCTTATCTGATACAGCACCAGACTTCTGCGTCTTAGAGGTCTTATTAACTTTGCTACTTGAGTAAATCTGCTGAACCTGACTGTATGCATCTATTCGCATAACTAATTCCTCCTTCCTTGGAGTATTTCTTTTTCTTACTCTTTTTATCGGATTTAAGACTTCATTCTTTATAGTTCTTTTGGAAAAAAATATAAAATGTTTGTAAATTATTTTTTTCCTATCAAAATATCGTTCCCCAACGCAAGAACTATATCTAGAGTCAAATCCAAGCAAGTACCCCAAGGTCTTGTATATTTATTTGTTCCGTTATATATATCGGACAGTTCCTTAGATTACTTTATAGTTTTTTTATATTTTTTTGAAAAAAATTTTTCCTATAAAAAAGATGGCCAAAACGGCCATCTTTAATATCATCCTTATTCAGTTGCCTGAGAAAGAGCATCTTCTACCGCTGCGATCAAAGCCTTGGAAGAAGTTGTTGCTCCGCTAACTGTGTCAACGTCTGTAGAACCTTTTTCCACAATTGCAGAAGGAATCTCTTTAATAACCCACGTATAATATGGATCATCCTCATCAGAAGAAAGAGGCTTTACATTTGTAATCACTCCGCCTTCGATAGTTACTGATACTGTTACAGGTCCATTGTAGCCCATACCCGAGCCGGTATACTCTCCATCCACATAGGTCACAGCCTCATCAGCTTCAAGCTCAGCCACTTTTGCAAAAACTTCATCACTACTACCCTCTGTAGCATCACTGTCAGTAGCTCTATCAGCGCCAAGTACCTCGGATGATTCAGCACTTTCTGCTGCGTAGGTAGCTGAATTTTCACTACTTATCATCATATATGGCCAGATGAAAATACTGATACAGCCAAGTGCCAGTACAGGCAGTGCTATTCTGACAAGGTAAGTTCCTGCAGTAGCTCTTTTACTCATATTAAGGTACAAAGCAACTCTTTTTACCAGATAAAAACCAAACACTGCTGTGTATATAGCAAGCTCACGTCCATATGAGGTATGTCCTGAAATTATCTGTTTAGAAAACAGAAGTGTTACATGAACATAGATCAGTCCGTAAAAAATGTATGACAGGCGCTGAAGCTTTTTCCAGGAGACCGGGTTCATCTTCCTTCTTACCTTCATAAATGAAGTAATTGTAAGAGGAAGTAATAGTATCCACATTAACAGGGTGCAGACTCCGGCTGCTATTTCATAAAAGGACATGCTTTTTCCACTCAAAACTCTTGACACATAGTAGATTATGTAAAAAGCGTTGTGCAAGAGAATCAGCATAGCAGCGCCAATTGCAAGTGGAGCTCTAAGACTCATAAATGTACTCATCATCTTTGAACCCTTAGGCAGTATTCTTGCATACATTACCCAGATAAACATCGCTGTTGCCAGGGTTCCTCTTGTTATATATCCTGTCACAATCTGCTGAAGCCACATTGGCGCAGTTGCAGGGACAAACATGCTTGCAAGTGCTATGACAAACATAGTCACATACCAGAATGGTGCACGCTGTCTTATGCTCTTACCAAAAAGCATGCAGATTATAAATACAATCAGTAACGCAATTAATAATTTCATTTATGAATTCTCTCAATACTTTCTTTTTATAAATAATGCCTTTTGCCATGTACAAGCAAAAGGCATTTATACTACTAAATTTATCTTTCAACTGTGAATGTTACTGCAGGGTATCCTGTTGACTCGATTGTTACTTCATAGCTGTCTCCTTCTGGGAATACTGCTACAGTCTCGTCACCACTTGTAATCTCAGCATCGAGGTTCAAGTTGCCGTTCTCATCAAAGAGAATAGCTGATAAGCCTTTTCCACTTACAGGCTCTCCATTTACAGTGATAGAAGAGAAGTTTGCAATAAAGTCTGCTGCTGTAAGATTTTCATCAGCAATCTCGAAAGTCTCGCCGTTAAATGTAATGTCTGACTCTGAAAGACCTGAATCAACAAGTGCTGTAAATGTAAGACCTTCATACTGGCTATCTTCAAATGCAAATGTGTATGAACCTGGCTTGAAGGTATTAGGAAGTGTGATCACACCATCGTTTACTTCTACTTCGCTAATATCTACCTTTGCTCTGCTAAGAGTTACATATGAAAGCTCATAGTTTGAATCTTCTGGAACTGTAAGCTCATAATTAACTTCCATACCATCTGCTGAGTAAGTAAGCTCTTCATCACCTGTAATACCATACTCTTCATCAAGCTGATAATTTACAAAGAAGTCTGTATCAATTTCAATATCATCGCCGTTTGCGATCATGTAAATAACCTTAGTGATTGTTTTTCCCTGAATATCAGCAAATCTCTGGTATGATGGCTGATTTCCGTGAGGCTCTGTGAACTCTTCTACTGCAAATGCAATCTCACCAGCGCTAAGCCAGAGATTGTCGTTGTGCTCAAGACCATAAACTGTTCCATCAGATGTCTCAAGAAGACCACCCTGAATTACAGCTGCATCAAGTTCAATTCCTTCTACTGAGATCTGGTAGTTGCCCCATGTAGAGATAGAAGTAAAGGAAGCCTCTGCCTCGTCTGAAACTACAGTGTTTCCAAGTGTTGCACTAAGTGTTCCATCAGCGCCGATTACCTTGAATTCAGCTGGCATTTCTGTTGTTACATTCATGTTTTCAACAATTTCAAGAAGAGCGTTTGCGCACTCGCTGCCTGCTTCAATCTGTGCAAGAGCATCTTCATACAGAGCCCTGCTGATAGCTACGTTTACATTAGCTACGCCAAGGATGTTTGCGCCATCGCCATCTTCCTCAAAGTATGTCTGCTCGTAACGAGTTGACTTAGAATTTGTTGCAGATGTAACTGCATCGTACATTCCTTCTGCTTCAAGACCTGCTGCCTCGATTGCATCAGCTGCTTCAAGATCAGCTTCTGTTGCTTCAAAGTCTGGCTCTATGTTGTTGATTTCGCCATAATAAAAATCAGCATAAGGAAGATTTACTGTTCCGTATACCAAATCATAACCTTCTACAAGGCTTGCAAGATCTGTGCCTTCTGCTTCTTCTGTTGTTTCCTCTGTAGCCTGTTCAGATGCCTCTTCTACAGATGAATCAGCTACTTCTGCGCTTACTTCTTCAGAAACTTCATTAGTAGTATCTGCTGTCTCATTTGAGCAGCCTGTTACAACCATAGACGCTGTAGTAATAACACCAAGCGCTACTGCTAAATATTTTTTCATAGGTATGTCTCCTCCAACATTTTGATAAATGTATATGTTAGCGTAAACTAACACCACAGTTAAGTAAAATAACAGTTTTGAGAGGAGGTGTCAATTATTTTTACCCTTATTGAAAAACTTTCTCTTTTAAGAGGTGTACTTGTGTCTCCTGAAAAAAATACTATATAATCTTAACGTGCACAGCACATCAAAAATGATCAAGCTTAAGGAACTAACCATGTTTATAAATAATTTCAAATCAAAAATATCAATAGTCCTCATGATGGTACTTGCAACATGCTCTCTGTCTGCATGTTCATCAATAAGCAGCATCACTGATGCCAATACCAAAATCAGTAAGACCGGTTTTGCCTTTGATACTGTAATCTCCGTTACCCTATATGGAACATCAGACGAAAGCATTCTTGATGGCTGTATGGAGCTGGCAGATTACTATGAAAACCTCTTATCCGCAACTAAGGAGGGCAGTGACATTTGGAACATTAACAACTCAGGTGGCGAAAAAGTCGCTGTGGATGAAGAAACCTTTAACCTGCTTACTCTGGCAATCGGCTACGCTGATAAATCCGATGTTGCATTCAATCCTGCGCTTGGAACTGTAATTAACCTGTGGAATTTTAACAGTGAAGATGCTGCAGTACCTTCTTCACAGGATCTGGAAGAAGCCATGCAGCATACTGATTACAAAGATATTATATTAAATAATGAAGACTTTACTGTAAGCCTTGCAGATGATCAGCTTCAGGTAAACCTTGGTGGAATCGCCAAGGGCTACATCGCAGACCAAATGGCAGGCTATATAAAAGAACAGGGCATAGGCAGCGCTATAATAAACCTTGGAGGTAATGTATATGCTCTTGGTTCAAAGCCTGATGGCAGTGATTATAGCGTAGGCATACAGAAACCTTTTGATAGCACAGGAAGTGCCATTACAGCAGTATCTGTATCAAATATGTCTGTCGTTACCTCGGGAACCTATGAGCGCTATTTTGAACAGGATGGTGAGTTATATCATCACATTTTAGATCCGCAGACAGGCTATCCTACAGACAATAATCTCCTTAGCGTAACAATTCTTTCTGATAATTCAGTAGATGGCGACGCACTATCAACTACCTGCTTTGTCCTTGGCCTCGAAGCAGGCATGGCGCTCATTGAAGAGACTCCGGATACAGAAGCATTATTTATTACAGACGATTACCAGCTGCACTACAGCAGCGGCTTCCCAGCCAACAATTGATCCCATCACTGATTATTTTCAGACTTCAGGCATCAATATCTGGAACAACTTATTCTGACTATAGCGATGCTGAGCATTAAAAGAAATGACTCTTTTATAAACATATGCTTCACTTCAAAAACTTACCATTTGCCAGGAATTTTCCATAGTTGCTTTTGGTTCTTGTGACTTTAAAGTGAGTGTTTGTTTTTCTTATACCGGCAATGCCACTTTTTTACATGCGGAGAAATTGTTTGAAGCAGGACGCTCAATTCTAATACTTGTCATGGTCATACGGTGCCGCAGGCACCTACAACAATAAAATAGCGTATCCTCGAGCATATATGCTCGGGAGTACGCTATTTTTTGTTGTGGAAGCTCGCTTTGCGAGCAATGACCATGCCATACATAAAATGTATGACGTCCTGCAAGTTTTTTCGGAGCATGTATAGAAAAAGTGGCAGCCGATATATAGAAAAACAAGCGAGCTTTATGGAGCAAGAACCAAAGCAACCAGGAAAAATCATGGCAAATGGCTCAGACAATTTCGTGAAGCATAATAAAAGAGTCTTTTCTTTTAATAGCATCGAAATCCGTCAGAATAAGTTGTTCCAGAAAAAATGATGTGTGAGGTCTGAATTGTATTTAAGTTAAACTATTATTTCTGCCTTGCTGCCGCCGCTCTTTTCCTTTGTGATTACTATCTGTTTATCAATTCTCTGTTTTAACTCACTAACATGAGAAATGATACCTACAAGTCTGTTGCCTTCAGAAAGTCCTGCTAACGCACCTATTGCCTTATCCAGTGCCTCAGCATCAAGAGAGCCAAAGCCCTCATCCACAAACATTGTGTCTACCTGGATTCCACCAGCAGAAGACTGCACCTCATCTGATAGTCCCAGCGCAAGAGACAATGACGCCATGAAGGATTCTCCTCCTGAAAGTGTCTTTACACTTCTCTCGCTTCCGTTGTAATGGTCGATTACTCCCAGCTCAAGTCCACTCTGACCTTTATTATTAAGAGCTTCGTTCATTCGCTTAAGCTCATACTGAGCCCCAGACATTTTCAATAGTCTGAGATTAGCTCTGGCTATTATTCTGTCAAAATAAGTCGTCTGAATGTAGGTTTCAAGCATAATCTTTTCTTTTCCAGAAAGCTTTCCGCTTGCTGTATTTGCAAGAGCTTCAACCCAAGCATACTTCTTTTCGTGCTCACCCATTTCCTTTGCCCTGTCCATAATATTGCTGCGGGCATTCTCATTATTCCTGATTCTACTCTGAATAATTGAATATCTATCGGATAGAATCTTTCTATTATTAGTAATTTCAGTTCGCTTTTGCAGTTCGCTTTCGTAGTCAATGGCATTAGTATCTCTGATTGAGCTTTCTAGTGCCTTGATTTTTCCTGCAACCTCGCTGACTTTCTGCTGATGCTCCTCCTGTGCTTTCTTTGCAGCATCGTAAGAGGCTTGCAATTTCTGAGCCTCCATAATAAGTCTCTTCATTTCTGCATTTGCCTCATTAATATTTGCAAACTTCAGACCACCAACAAGTGCCTCTAACTGCTCTTTATCTGCTGCAAGCTTGCCCTTAAAGTTCATAGCCTCAGAGGTATATTTTGCTACTGACTCTTTATCTTCCTCGATTGTGCTGGCAGCCTCTTCCATGAGCTTTTCTAATTTTTCTCTTCTTGCAATTCTCTTATCCTCAGCTGCAATGCTGTCATCTATTTCTTTTAAAAGAGCATCAAGCTCAAGCTTTTCTTTTGACACAGCCGTTGACAGCTTCTCCAGGTATTCCTTATCCTCTGGCAAAAAAGTCATCTCTCCATTTAACAGCTTTGATGCCTTATCAAAAACGTCACCCTTGCCCTTATCCACTACTGCCTTAAGCTGACTTGCCTTCTCACTGTCCTTGCGCGCCATCTCTCTTGAATCATCAGCGCCTGCTTTGGCCTTCTCAAGCTCAGCATCTGTCGGAACACTATCAGATAATACTGCCAGCTTTGGATGGGCTGTTGCACCGCACACAGGGCAAGGCTCGCCATCTTTTAAATCGTTTGCAAGTATTCCTGCCTGTCCGTCCAGATAGGCCTTATTTAAATGCTCATATATAGAATTCTTATCTCTAAAAACAGCATCACTTTCAATATACTTTGCCTGCTGCTTTTCAAGCTTTTTCTGGTCTTCGCCAAGTGTTGTAAGATCACCCTCAAGTTCATCAAATGCCTCTGCCTTAGAACTAAGCTTATCCTTATTTCTTAATATCTTTTCCTTATTTTCTCCGGCATCCTTTAAAGCCTCAAATTCTTTCTTATAGTCTCCAGCCTTTGTTTCAAGGTCCTGAACTTCACCTGCCAGAGTCTTAGCTTTGCTTTCCCTATCCTTTAAGTCTTTTTCCAGAACTGAAATTTCATTTTCAAGCTCTGCAGCCTTAGTATAGTTTGGAAGCTCCGCCTCAATCAGGCTTGCAGCCTTTTGCAGCTCATCCTTTTGCAGAAGATTTTTCTCAGTTTCTTCCAGTTTTTTCTTTAAATCAGGACTTTGTGCCTCTAACTCTTCTTCATTTTTTCTGGCAGCATCCAGCGCCTTTTTATTTTTCTCAAGCTCCTCAGCTTTACCAATATTTCCATTAACAAGCTGCAGCTCTTTATCCAGACATTCGATTTTGACAGTAATGTCATCTCCAGCTTTCAGATCCTGATTCAGAAGCTTTTCTATTAAAGCCAATATATCTTCAAGTATCAGCTGGCCATCCTTTGCCTTATCTACTTCCAGCTTTAGTACGTCTCCCTCGTCACATTCGATACCCTTCACATACTGATCAAGACTCTTTTTGGCATCTGCTACAAGTCCGTACAGTGATTTGCGCTCATCTTCAAGTCTATACTGCAAAGTTTGATACAGTCCTGTTTTAAACAAGTCTCTGAAAATGGCCTGTCTTTCTTTTGTATCAGCAAGAAGAAGCTTTAAGAAGTCACCCTGGGCAAGCATGGCAATCTGTGAGAACTGCTCTCTTCCTATTCCCAGAAGATCATTTACAGCTATATTTACATCCTTCACTTTTGTAACTACATTTCCATCCGGTAGATGCAGTTCAGCATTTGGCGTTTCCTTTTTTAAGCCATCGCCTCTTTTGGCTGGTCTCATATACTCAGGATTACGCTTTATCACATACTCTTTTCCGCCATGAACGAACTCAAGCTCCACAAAGGTTGCAGTATCTGCCTCCGCGTACTTAGAACGAAACATGGAGGTCTCTCGGTTGTCACCGCTTGCTTCTCCAAACAACGCAAAGCATATTGCGTCGAAAATAGTAGTTTTTCCCGCTCCTGTATCACCTGTAATCAGGTATAGTCCCTGACTCCCCAGTTCCTTCATATTTATTTCGCAGACTCCTGCATATGGTCCAAATGCAGACATGACAAGTCTTGTTGGTCTCACCTTTTTTCCTCCAGCTGTTTTTCATTAAATCTGACAAAAATGTTTCGTTACTGATTATACGCTGAGCAGCCACAGATTATTTTGTCCAAACCTCTTCTATAAGCTTCCTTGTAAACTCTCTTTGTTCCTCGCTCATAGGCTGATTATTCTGGGCTTCATAGAACTCTTCAAATAGCTCCAGTGGCGACTTTTTCTCAACCTCTGCCTCGATGAAATTTCCACCAGTACTCTGGGTTCTCCTATTGTCATAGCTAAGCTTCATGATATTAGGATATATAAGCCTTAGCTTTGCCATGGCGTCCATTATATCCTCTTCATCAGTCAGTGTTACGTGGAGATAATCGTCCACTGCAGTGCTTTCATAGTTCTTTTTATCTGTAAGCTCCAGGTAGGTTCCACGAATCTGTCTCATGTCATGTTTTGGCACCAGATCTATAGTACGAAGCTTTACACAGTTACCACTTGCATCGCCGTCTTCCTTTTCTCCAATTTCAACTACTGTAACTGATTTGTGATGTCTCGCCTCTGAAAAGGAATATTTCAAAGGTGTTCCACTATATCTTATGGTGTTTCTTTTTATCTTCTGAGGGCCATGAATATGGCCAAGAGCCACGTAGTCAAAGTCATCAAACACTGACGCATCCACATTATCAAGTCCTCCAACAGAGATTTCCTCTGATTCAGAGCGCTCAGCCCCTGTTACAAACTGATGAGCTACAAGGATATTTCTTTCATTTCGTTCTACGCCCATATGGTCTATGGCAACCCTGCAGGCATCAGTATAATCTGCAATATCTTCATCTGGGAAAACTGCTCTTACATTCACTGGTTTGATAAATGGAAGCATGTAGATATTCACCTTGCCGTATTCATCTTCCAGTGAAATAGGCTTAACTTCTCCATTGTAAACCGGCGATATATGAATTCCGCTTACATCTATTATCTTTGAGGCAAAAGATAGCTTGACTGCCGAGTCATGATTGCCACTAATAATAAATGTCTGGAGCTTTCTCTTTGCTATTTTTGCCAGAAAATCATCCAATAGTCTTACTGCATCCTCACTTGGAACAGACTTATCATATACATCGCCTGCAATCAAGAGACCATCTGGTTTTTCCTCATCAATGATATTTATTATCTTTGTCAGAATATACTCCTGATCCTCTATCATAGAGAATTCGTTAACTCGTTTTCCTAAATGTAAATCTGAAATATGAAGAAGTTTCATGTGATCACGTCCTTTGATAAAGTGATAATGTACGAGCAAAGATTTACTTTGCGACTTTTGCTCGCTGGAACCTTGGAATATTTAGTCAAGCCCTGTATTTCATATGCTTTCACACTATCAATATTACCATAAATCGTGTGCCTCAAACAGTTTCTTGATATGTATCTATTTGTGATGAATAATGTTAAAGTAAATTCATCTCTATTTTTGCAGTATCGTTGCAGTTTAGTCGTTAACTAAATATCGCATTTGTATATCTTTAAATTAGTCATTTGTTTACCGCTCATTTTTAGATTTATAGACCCAGGCCGTCTAAAATTTTGGACGCTACCGCCTAGTTTAATTTAAATTCTTTCAGGCGGTAATTATCGCCTAATCATACTTAAAATATTTGAGTTTTCCTACCTCTCAAAATCGCACTTTTTATTCTGAGCCGTAATTAAAATATTTTTTTACCGCTAGTTGAGCATTTCCTCTACATAAGCGGTAATCACTACGCTTTCTATTACGGCCTGCGAAATGTATAATTAAACTGAGCGGTAGTTTCAAAATATTATTACCGCTCAGGCGGCATTTTTTCTTATCAAGCCGTAACAAATCCTCTTTTTTGCGCTTTTTTGCAAACGTTATAACAATCTACAATTACTTGCAATAAACAAGTAATTAATTATCTAATCGAGCAGGCTATTACGTACTGGCCTTGCGCAACATAAAAGGCTGTAAAAAATGGTCCCGCCATTTTTTACAGCCTTAATATCATTTAACCAACTTTTTCTTTTTCATAAATTCCGCTTTATAACTTTTTATCACTTCTCAAGTGACTTATATGTCAGTGCTGCAAGAGCTGCACCAACAAGTGGTCCTACTATAAATACCCAGAGAGCTGCGATAGGCGCTCCATTGCCATTAACAGCTGCAAAGATTGCT
>JAZRKG010000185.1:0-36350 GCA_045646185.1 Butyrivibrio sp. | reverse complement strand
AGATTGCTGTTATTGGTGCAGGTCCTGCGGGTCTGTCAGCAGCTTATTATCTTAGAAAAGAAGGTTACCCTGTAACTGTATTTGAAAAAGAGAAGAGACCTGGTGGTATGCTTATGAATGGTATACCTAGCTACAGACTTGAGAAGTCAGTAGTTGACGCTGAAATCGACGTTATCCGTCAGATGGGCGTTGAGTTCAAGACTGGTGTTGAAGTAGGTAAGGATATTACACTTGATCAGCTTCGTGCAGAAGGCTATAAGGCATTCTACATTGCTATCGGTGCTCAGGGCGGCAGAAAGACAGGCGTTCCTGGAGAAGATGCAGCAGGTGTTGAGACTGGTGTTGATTTCCTTAGAAGAGTTAACCTTGATACATCCATCAAGCTTACAGGTGATACTGTAGTTGTTGGTGGTGGTAACGTTGCAGTAGACGTTGCAAGAACAGCAGTAAGAACTGGCAGCAGCAAGGTTACAATGCTTTGCCTTGAGAGCGAGAAAGAAATGCCTGCAGCTCCAGATGAAGTTGAGGAAGCAAAAGAAGAAGGCATCGATGTTAAGAATGGCTGGGGTCCAAAGGAAATTCTTGTAGAGAATGGTAAGGTAAAGGGTATTGTCTTCAAGAAGTGTACAGCTGTTAAGGATGCAGAAGGCAGATTCAATCCTCAGTATGATGAAAATGAGACTATCACAATTCCTTGTGAGAACATACTTCTTTCAATTGGTCAGTCAATTGAATGGGGTGACCTCCTTAAGGGATCAAAGGTAGAGCTTAATCGTAATATGACAGCTAAGGCTGATCCTGTAACATATCAGACAGCTGAGCCTGACATCTTTGTAGGTGGTGATGTTTACTCAGGTCCTAGATTTGCAATCGATGCTATTGCAGCTGGACGTGAAGGTATGGTATCTATCAACAGATTCGTACATCCTGGTAACTCACTTACACTTGCAAGAGACCTTAGAAAGTTTGTTGAGCTTGATAAGGACAACATTGAAGTTGAAGAGTTTGATAATGCTAAGCGTCAGCTTCCAGGTAAGAAAGCCGGTGTTGCTACTCAGACTTTTGAAGACCTTCGTCTGTGCCTGACAGAAGAGCAGGTAAAGGTTGAGGCTAAGCGTTGTCTTGGATGTGGTGCAAGTAAGGTTGATGAAAACCGTTGTATTGGTTGCGGATTGTGTACAACAAGATGTGAATTCGATGCTATCCACCTTTCAAGAGATATACCACACGGTTCAGATATGTATCGTTCAGAAGACAAGCTTAAGGCTGTTGGACCATACGCAGCAAAGCGTGCCATCAATATTGCGATTCATTCCATTACTGGAAAAGACTGATAAGTCATAAATTAAACTACTCTTAAAAACAAACAAAAAACTATTCAAAAAGTAAGAACTCTGGGAAGTGCCTTTCCCAGAGTTTTTTCTTTTTTTTCACAAAATTATAATTGTAAGAATTGGGATAATCGTTGATAATGTGATAATAGGGTAAAGAATAATTGTAATGATTTGGGATTGGGAAAGATGAGTAATAAAGTAAAAGATGTTTTACTGGAGCATGGCAGACAGGTGCTCAGGTCCGAGGAGTTTGGAAATGCCTTTAAGCAGACTCACCACACCTGTACAACAGTTGCAGACCATAGTCTTGGGGTAGCTGTAGTTGCCATTGCCATCAGTTTATTTTTATTAAAGCTGCACATTAAGGTTAATCTGAAGGTCATAGTAATAGCATCGCTTTGCCATGATCTTGGAATTCTTGGCCGATATGAGAAGTTCCGCAACAATGCTGAATGCTGTAAAGGCCATCCTATTGATTCTGTCCAGGTCTACAAATTAGTTGTGGAAGATGGTAATGAGCGCACAGAGGATGCCATCAGGCATCATATGTGGCCGCTTACTCCAATACCTCCAAGGTATATAGAAGGCTTCATTCTCACCGTTGCCGACAAGATCAGCGCCTTAATGGAAGTTATGGGCGTTGCTCCAATGCGCAAGCTGGAGCTATCTCCAATACGTTTTGCGTAAGCGGATGTTGATTTTCCACCGGCCTTGACAAAGGCATGATAAAAGCATATTATCTAATCTGCAATTTAATAATGCGCCAGCTCAATTTCATTGAGCTGGCGCAAAGCTATCTGATCAATTATCTGTTTTATCATTTATTCAGTCCATGTAGCTTAAGATGCTGCAATCGGAATAATTCAATGCTTGAAAGAATATTGAGAATGAACTTACTAGCAAAATTGGTGCTTTGTCGCTTTTTTCATGTGAGAAATCTGGTCATTTACTAGTAAAAATCAACAATTGATATGATGTACTAGTAAAAAAACAAGCGGCTTACTAGTAGAAAATGAGAATTGATGAGAAGTACTAGTAAAAAATATAGGGAGCCTACTAGTACAAAAATGAATTACGGAAATTTCACTAGTAAGAATTCGGCCATTCTTACTAGTGAAAAGTTTAAAAGCGACAATATTGCTAGTAAGGGCAGAGATTTTTTACTAGTAGAAACTGTCCAAATAGAATATCTGCTAGTAAAGAACCACTGAAACATACTAGTAAAAAATCCAAAACTGAATAAACTGCTAGTAACGGAAAACAGCTGCAATTAACATAGAGCATCTGCTAATAACGGAGAACTAATGCTAGAAACAGAGAATTGATAAAGCTGAAAGAAGAATTAATAAGAAAGGACCATGAAATGCATAAGTTAAAAGAAATGCTTGAAAAAGAAGAAGAAAAATATAGGCGTGCAAAACAAATTGTTGATACCAGGCTTTCTACGGCTCCTGAAGGAACGCTTGGAATTATGGAATCAAATAGGAATACTCAGTTTGTCCAATTTATTGGCAAAAATGAGAAACGAAAGTACATAAAGAAAGAACAGCAGGTACTTGCAAATGCCCTTGCTCAAAAGTCTTATGATCAAAAAGTAAAAAAGATTGTAGATAAACGTCTCAAACAGCTTGGGTCATTAAGCAAGGCCTATAAGAATAATGAGATTGAGGAAATATATGATAGGCTTAATTCTGTTAGGAAGACATTAGTCGAACCAGTAATAAAGCCATGGGAGCAGACAATCTCAGAGTGGAAGAGTATTCCCTATGTAGGTAAAGAGTTTGATCCAAAAGCAACTGAAATATATACAAAGAAAGGTGAAAGAGTTCGTTCAAAATCAGAGAAAATCCTGGCGGATACTTTCTTTGAGTTGGGATTGGAATACAAGTATGAATGCCCAATCGTACTTAAAGGATTTGGTGTAGTTTATCCGGACTTTACATTTTTGAGAAAAAGAGATGGAAGAGAGGTCTACTGGGAGCATGAAGGAAGAATGGATGAGCAGGAATATTCGGAAAAGGCTATCAGAAAACTCAATACCTATGCTTTAAATAATATTTTACCAAGTGATAATCTGGTACTTACCTTTGAAACCTCGAAAACAGTATTAAATGATAAAGTGGTGAAAAAAATGATTGCAGAATATCTTCTCTAAAACCTGAGTATAATATTCCTAGTCGATATTGTACTGGCAGGAGATCTGGGATGCTCCGGAGGGCCTACCATTGCTGGTGTAGTTATGTCATTTTGTAATGGGGATATGAGAATAGGAATTGGCGCAGCAATAATATTCCCAATCCTTATGGGACTGGGGCTATTATTATCTGCTTTGGATAAAGCGCGTTAAAATATAATGGATACTATCAAGGTCCATTGTAGGTAAACGCAAGCATTGTGATGTCATCAAACTGTTTGGCATCTTTTACAAAAGAATCAATGCTGCTGGTCATGTTAACAAGGAGCATTTCAGGAGTTGCGCCGGGAACACTGTTCAGACTATTTATCATTCTCTCGGTACCAAAGAGCTCGTCTGATGAATTGGTAGCTTCTGCAACGCCGTCTGTATATACAAAAAGCGTGTCGCCAGGAGCAAGCTGAAATTCATGCTGTTTGAATTTGACGTTTTCCATTGCTGCAACAGCCATTGAATGCTTGTAGGATACAAGCTCAAACAGACCATCTTTATGCCTTAGAGCAGGATGCTCATGACCGGCATTTACTGCAAAACCCTTTCCCGTAGAAAGAGATATCACAGCCATCCAGACTGTAACAAACAGCTCAGCTTCATTGTTTTCGCAGAGCTGATTATTTACCTCATATAGTACTTTTTCGGGTTCTTCGCCAAGAAGAGCCCTATTTTTTATAAGAGTTCTTGATACCATCATAAAGAGAGCTGCAGGGATTCCTTTTCCTGAAACATCTGCTATGACAAGGCACAGATGGTCATCATCTACCATAAAGAAATCGTAGAAATCTCCACCAACCTCTTTGGCAGGATTCATAGAAGCATAAAGATCAAACTCTTTTCTATCAGGAAGATATGGAAAGGTTTTTGGAAGTACATTTTCCTGAATGCTGGAAGCCAGAGCCAGGTCTCTGTCTGCTACTGCCTTTTCCCTGCCCTGAGATACATTTAAAATGCCGTACATCAAAAATATGCTCAAAGTGACTACAGATGGTGTTAGTGACAGGCCATAGATAGCCGCTGAGATTATACCTACTGTAATTGGAGCAATGGCATAAATGAAAAAAGTGTATATTTGAAATTTTTGCAGTTTTTTACGCTCGATTATTACGGCAGCCAAAGCGGATATCAGAGCAAAGAAAGAATAAAACATCGAGAAAATGTAATAGGTGCTTCTTTCGTAAATGCCTTCCGGAGTGACTATAAAATAAATTCCTGTAAATAAATTCACAAACCTAAGTACGATTGGAATTACTAGTCCAAGAACTACAATGCGACCAAGAAAACGAACAATTTTATTATCAAGACCCAGGTAAGTCATGGTATACAGCCAGAAAAAGCAGGCTTCCAAAGGAGCACACATATAGTAAAGGGTATTGTCAGCGATATTTAATAGCCTGAGAGATGGAATTCCATCAACAAGCCATGCGCCTGCATCTGTAAAGCAAGCGATATAAGCAGCGTTTAACAGCATAAGAAGGTATCTGAGGTTGGTACCATTTTTCTGAACATCAATAATACAGCAGATGAAAAGAACATAGCCCATGGTCATACTCAGAATATCAAGACCTACATTAAAAACATAGATTGGTAAAAGGGTGTTTATTCCTCTAAGATACAGAAAGAATGCTGTTAGAAAAATAAGAAGAACATAAAAAATAGTAACTCCTATAACCTGTCGTTTTTTTTCCTTGCTTATAAATTCCATATATGCTCCTATATTATTGTAATCGTATTATCGTTATCGTATTATCATTATAACATGGTCGAAATTGTAAATGTATTACCTTTTGATAAAGACTATGTTCAGAAAATTACAATATGATAAAATAAATAAAGATCAGATTGTAATAATTAAATTGAAACGGGGTGAATAAATGGCATCAGAAAAGCTTACTACCGAGAAAAAAACCTATGTTGGAAATGGAGTTAAAAGGTTAACTTTTGCTGGTATAGCTGTAATACTGCAAGTTTTCTGGATTTATGTCATCATAAGATATACCGGTAGAAATTCTGCTTTATGGAGTCAGATTGTTCAGATTATTGCTTTTCTTCTTGTTCTTCATGTCTATGGCAAAGAAATGAATGCAACCCTGAAAATGCCCTGGATTATTCTTATTTCTATTTTCCCTCTTTTAGGAACAATGCTTTACTTTTCTGTAGGACTATCAGGATCTACAAAACGTATGAGAGCGCGCTTTATCAAAATAGATGAAGCTATGTTTCCATGCCTGCCGCAGGATGAAAAGGTTTTGGCTGATTTAAAGAAGTTTGATGAGGCTGCTTATTCAGAGTCCTTCTATCTATCAGACCATGTGCATTTTCCTGTTTATACTAATACCCAGATAAAATACTATTCGGATGCTCTTTTGGGACTTGAGGCTCAACTGGAGGATCTAAAAAAAGCAAAGAGCTTTATTTTTATGGAATATCATGCAATTG
The DNA here is from genome assembly GCA_045646185.1 of Butyrivibrio sp. Classification (GTDB taxonomy): domain Bacteria; phylum Bacillota; class Clostridia; order Lachnospirales; family Lachnospiraceae; genus Butyrivibrio. Next base: position 30,389 of record JAZRKG010000185.1, on the reverse strand, counting down.
AGGTTGCAACTGCTTTTGAAAGAATTGAAAAAGTTCTTGTAGAAAAGGTCAAAGAGGGAGTAGAAGTAAGGCTCTTTTATGATGATGTGGGAAGCATTGGCTTTATAAATGAGGATTTTGTCACCAGAATGGAAGAAAAAGGAATTCAATGCAGATGCTTTAATCCTGTTATCCCTTTTGCCAATGTATTTTTAAACAATAGAGATCATCGTAAAATTACCGTTATAGATGGAACAATCGGATATACTGGTGGTTATAATCTTGCAGATGAGTATTTTGGCTATAAACATCCTTATGGAGAATGGAAGGATACTGGAGTAAGACTTGAAGGCGAGGCTGTTCATTCCCTTACTGCCATGTTTCTGGAAATGTGGAATGCAATACATGCTACTGATAAAGATGATACTGAAGTGGAATTCTTTTTTCCGAAATGCAAGTCAGAAGGATATCACGGATATATTCAGCCCTATGCTGATAGTCCCCTTGACTTTGAACACGTTGGTGAAAACGTATACTTAAATCTTATTGGCGCTTCTAGAAGGTACATTTATTTTATTACTCCATACCTGATAATCGATGATGAAATGATTAAAGCCTTTACTTTGGCTGCCAAAAGAGGCGTTGATGTTAGGATAATCACTCCTGGCATCCCTGATAAAAAGATGGTAAATGACATGACCAAGTCATACTATTATCCGTTGTGTAAAAGCGGCGTTCGTATCTATGAATTTACGCCAGGCTTCTGTCATGCCAAAATGTGTATATGCGATGATATGCTAGCTACCTGCGGTACGATCAATCTTGATTACAGAAGCTTTTATCACCATTTTGAAAACGGAGTTCTGATGATTGATTCAGAAGTAATTGCGGATATCAAAAAGGATTTTGAAGAGACTTTTACAAGGTGCAATGAGGTTACACAGGAGTATGCATCAAATTCAAAGCGACATGTGATGATATTGCAGAATCTTGTTAAACTGGCAGCACCGCTGTTGTGATAATAGTTTTGATTTGAGGAGTTTTAGAAATAAATGGCTGGAAAGTTTTATGCAGTAAAAAAAGGAAAAGCTACCGGAATTTTTTTGACCTGGGATGAATGCAAGGCTCAGGTAGACGGATATTCTGGGGCGATTTATAAAAGCTTTAAGACAAGAGAAGAAGCACATACTTTTCTTGGAGATGATTTTGCAAAAAAGGATGTGGCGGCAGGCAGCGTAGTCGCTTATGTGGATGGCAGCTACAATGACGTCACCAAAGAGTTTTCCTACGGAATGGTGATTTTGAGAGATTCAAAGGAATATACCTTTAACCAGAAATTTGATATTCCAGAGCTTGTAAGCATGAGAAATGTTGCAGGAGAAATTAAAGGCTCAGAAGCAGCCATGAGATATGCTCTTGAGGAAAAGCTTTCTGAGATCACCATCTATTATGATTATGCAGGAATAGAAAACTGGTGCACAGGCGCCTGGAAAACGAACAAAGAAGGAACCATCGCCTATAAAAAATATTATGATAGCGTAAAGGACAAGCTAAAGGTGAATTTTGTAAAGGTCAAAGGACATTCTGGAGATAAGTACAATGACATGGCAGATATGCTTGCAAAAGAGGCTTTGGGCATAACAGGCGCGTAAGGATAAGATTTACATATTTGAAAAAATACAGAAACGTAAAAAGCTGGTGCATACGCCTAAAGAGATACACCAGCTTTTTTATAATTTATTTTTTGATTATAAGGATTCCATTAGCTTCAAGAACCATGGATTTCTCGTCCCATTTGCGGGAAAAGATTACTTCGCTATCGCCGGCATCCTTGATTTTAACAGCTTCTTTTTCGCAGTTAAGATAAATCTGCAGACTTTCATTTTCGCCAATTTTCAGATAAGAGATGACACGCTTTTCTGGTACATCATTTGGGAAATGGAAGTTTCTGCTCTTGCAGGCCTGGATTGTTTTTCTCATATTTATGAGAGCTTTCATCTCAGAGAGCTCGTAGTCTTTTTGACCACTCTCAATTTCGTCCCATGGCATACATCTGCGACAATCAGGGTCGTAGCTTCCATTCATTGCAATCTCAGTACCATAGTAAATACAAGGACTTCCAGGCATGGTAAATAATACTGCCAGCTGCTGATAGAAGACATCTATATTCTGATGAACCTTGTCAAAAAGTCTGTTGGTGTCATGTGAATCCAGCAGATTGAAAAGCACATCATTTACCTGAGAATAATACATGGTAAAGCATCTGTTAATGTCATACTCGAAGGTTTCACGGCCTCTGTTCTGATAAACCCAGAAATCAGCAATAGCTGTTGTAAGAGGATAGTTCATGACAGAGTCGTACTCATCTCCATGAAGCCAGGAAATAGAGTCATGCCATATTTCTCCAAGAAGGTAAAAGTCATCCTTCATTCTCTTTGTCATGTAACGAATAGCCTTTAAGAAGGAATGGGATACTTCATTACCAACGTCAAATCTAAGACCGTCAATATCAAAGGTTTCAATCCAGAATCTGATTATATCTAAAAGATAATCTACAACCTCTGGATTGTTGGTATTTAGCTTTGGCATATATCTTGCAAAAGCAAAGGAGTAGTATCTGCCATCCTTGGTATCAGCCTTTTTATCAACTGGCCAGCTGTTGATCATATACCAGTCAGTGTATTTGGACTCAGGACCTTTTTTCAGAATATCCTCCCACATAGGTGAATCACTGCCGGTATGATTAAAAACTGCATCCAGCATTACTCTGATTCCTGCAGCATGAGCTTCATCAACCATTGCTCTAAGATCTTCATTAGTTCCAAAATGAGGATCAACCTTTTTGTAATTCTTGGTATTGTATTTGTGGTTTGAAGTAGACTCGAATATTGGGGTTAAGTATATACCAGTGATTCCAAGCTCTTTAAGATATGGAATCTTGTTTCTGATACCTCTTATATCTCCGCCGTAAAAGTCATTCATCCCAACCTTGCCAGACTGCCATGGAAGAGTGTTTTCAGGATTGATGCTCTCGTCACCATTGCAGAATCTCTCTGGGAAAATCTGATACCAGACAGTATCATTTACCCAGGAAGGTGTGCGGCAAATGTCAGCAGGATTCATCCAAGGCATAATAAAATAAGACAGAGTCTTATCAGCCTGATTCATTTCTTCTTCAGTAAGAAAGCCATCCTCGAAATAATAGATGCATTCGTCTTTGGAATGGATTTCAAAGTAATATTTGCATCTCTTGTAGTAAGGTCTGAGAGTAGTAGTCCACCAGATATGGTCCTTTAAGTTTTTCTTAAAATAGATTTCTTCCTTCTGACCACTCCAACGCTCATTGCCTCCCATGATTCCGGCATCATAAGGATCGCCATAATAAATATATACTTTATCAACATCATAACTTGTCTTGAGGTTAATAATTAATTGGTTTTCATCCAGACTATAGCAGTACTGTTCAGACATTCTGTGGAAAATTGCACCTAAGTTCATAAGCCCTCCTCTTTACTGAGAGAAAACGTTTTCCTTAACAACCTCACTATACCGCAGCTAATTAATAAAAGCAAGACATTTTTGCAATATTATTTCCTTGCAGGTAGTAGAATCTATTTTGTATGAGGTAGATAAAATTAAAAGATTTGTATTATACTGATAGGAGGTAGTGCTATGCGTTACCTCCTAGTTTTAGTTGGAAGGGATTATTTATATGAAAAGAATACGACTTATGACTGCTTTACTTGCTCTGTTACTCACTGGCTGCAGTTATGGAAATACTACTGCTCAAAGTACTGATAATCTTGAGGAGGCAAGTGCCATTGGTACAGAAGCTTCCAGTGCTTCTAAGGAAGATATAGCTGGCGAAGCAGCAACAACGGAGGAGGAAGATATGGGAAACGTAATCAGAATACCTGATAATGAAGCCATAGACTTTGTTCAGAATTTGAAGATTGGTTATAATCTGGGGAATACTTTTGATTCCTACAGCGAGAAAAAAACAGTAGCTGAACCGGAAATGGAGACTCTCTGGGGAAATCCTGAGACTACCAGAGAATTTATAGTAGCACTTCATGAAAGCGGATTTGAAACTATTAGAATACCGGTAAGCTGGCACAATCATGTAGATGAAGATCTTAATATTAATGAAGAGTGGCTTTCGAGAGTACAGGAGGTTGTTGACTATGCCTATGAAGAAGGCATGTATGTAATCCTTAATATTCATCATGATAATCACCTGGAAGCAAATGGTTTTTATCCTGACAAGGATCATGAAGAACAGTCTTTAAATTATATAGAAAAGATTTGGACACAATTATCTGATAGATTTAAAGACTATGATGAAAAGCTTATTTTTGAATCACTAAATGAGCCAAGACTTGTAGGTCATACCAATGAATGGTGGATCGATATGAACAGCCAGGACTGTCTGGATGCTATTTCCATAATAAATGAAATGAATCAGAAGTTTGTGGATGTGGTAAGAGCCTCCGGTGGCTATAACAGTGAGCGTTATCTGTTGTGTCCTGGATATTGTGCCAGTCCTAAGGGAATATTAAATGACAATTTTGTAATTCCAACAGATACTGTAGAGAATAGGATTATTTTATCTGTACATTCATATCTGCCACATAGCTTTGCCCTTGAGAGCGATGGAACAGATTCCTTTAATCCGGAATCATATGTTGATACTAAAGATATAAACGATTATTTTGAAAAGATATATAATAAATATATTAGTCAGGGAATTCCGGTTATTATCGGAGAATGCGGATGTGTTGACAAAGACAATCTGGAGGCAAGAGTTGACTGGGCGGACTATTTCTCTGCCAAGGCAAAAGAATACGGCATGACATTTTGCTGGTGGGACAATGGTCTTTTTTCAGGTGATGGAGAAAAGTTTGGTCTGATGAACAGGGAAACCGGAGAGGTTGTTTTTCCTGAAATATTAGAAGCAATGCTTAATAATTGCATAGAATAAAGAGGAGGGACTTTATGAGTGTAATTCCACAGAATAGCGAAGATGCTAATAAAAGCAGAGATCAGGTGATTGTAAGGACCAGCGTTATCGGAATAGTAACTAATGTATTTCTTGCAGCGTTCAAGGCGATAATAGGTATTTTATCCAATTCCATAGCTATTGTACTGGATGCCATTAACAATATTTCAGATGCAGCTTCGTCCATAATTACTATTGTAGGAACCAAGCTTGCCGGCAAAGAGCCGGATAAGAAGCATCCTTTTGGCTATGGACGAATTGAATATCTAAGTGCCATGGTCATTGCAATCATAGTTTTATACGCAGGTATTACTTCCCTGGAGGAGTCTGTAAGGAAGATAATAACGCCTGAGGCACCTGAATATTCTGTAGTAGCTCTTGTAATAATTGCAGTAGCTGTTGTAGTTAAGCTGCTTCTTGGCATATATGTCAAAAAAACCGGTGAAAGAGTCAACTCAGATTCTCTTGTAAATTCAGGAGAGGATGCAAAGCTGGATGCAGTTATTTCCACAGCAACCTTTGTGGCAGCGATTATTTATATGATTTTTGGAATCTCCCTGGAAGCATGGCTTGGTGCAATCATCTCAGTGGTGATCATCAAATCAGGTCTTGAGATGTTGAAGGATACAATTTCAAAGCTTCTTGGAGAAAAGGCAGGAACAGAGCTTGTAGTTCAGATAAAAAATATAGTTACAAGCTTCCCTGATGTCCAGGGTGCATATGATCTTGTACTAAATAATTATGGACCGGACAGGTTCCTGGGTTCTATTCATATAGAAATACCTGATACCTATTCAGCCTCTGAAATGGATGAGCTTATCAGAAAGATTACTGATAAGGTATTTATGGAATGTAATGTATATCTTACTGCTATTGGTGTTTATTCACAGAACACCAAGGATAAGGACATTGTGTCCATGCAGGAAAAAATAAAAACTATCGCCCTTGGATATAAAAATGTAAGGGGTGTACACGGTTTTTATTTGGATAAGGAAAATAATAAAGTAAGATTTGATATGGTCATATCACTGGATGAAAATGACAGATATCAGCTCTATAAAAATATAATGGAAAAGCTAAGTCAGGAATATCCTGGTTATGAGTTTAATGTGGCAATAGATACAGATTTTACGGAGTAAGGGCATGACGATTGTACTTGAAGATATTCTAAAGGAATATAACGGCCAGGTTGTTCTTGAACACTTTAACCTGAATGTTGAAGATAAGAAAAGCTATGCAATAGTTGGCCCGGAGGGCTGCGGCAAAACTACAGTATTAAAGATTTTTATGGGAACAGTTATGCCTGATGGCGGAGGTGTTCACAGGATGGGTGATTATAAGTATCCTACCCTTCATAGCGGCTATGTATCTCAGGAGGGACAGCTTGTCCCAAAGAAAAATGCCATATGGAATGTAAGAAAGGTTTATCATAAGGCTTCCAAGGGAAGAGTTATAGAAGAGCTTTCAAAGTTTATTCCAGAGGAAAAGTTAAAGCTTCCTGTTAGCGAGCTTACAGATGCAGAGCGCAAGCTTGTGGAGATAGTAAGAGCTTTTGTGATCCCCTCAGATTTTCTTGTAATGGATGAGCCTTTTGAGTTTTTAAATGAGTCTGATATTCAAAAGGTTCTTGCTTATATAGAAGAAAACAGAGGCAGCAGGCCTCTTTTAATGGCATCCAGAAATGAAGAACATTTTGGTTTTGCCAGAGTAATACATATGGAAAAGAGTAATTGATAATATGAATTTATTTGATATAGTGGGGCCTACAATGGTAGGTCCTTCAAGCTCTCATACGGCAGGTGCTGTTAGAATAGGTAATGTATGCAGAAAACTGATGGGAGAGCCTGTAAAAAAGGCAAAGATATATTTTCACGGGTCCTTTCTTGCTACAGGCAAGGGACATGGAACTGATAAGGCAATTGTGGCAGGCCTTCTTGGAATGGCTGTTGATGATGAGAGAATTCCGGACAGCTTTGAGGTTGCAGGGCAGCAGCACATGGAGTTTACTTTTGAGGCAGCAGACCTTGGAGAGGTGCATCCAAATACTGCCAAGCTTGTACTTACAGGTGTTAGTGGCAAGGAGCTTGAAGTAGTTGCTGCTTCTGTGGGCGGTGGCAGAATAAATGTCAGCGAGATAGATTACTCAGCTGCTGATTTTAGCGGGGAGTATCCAACTCTTATTATCTATAACAAGGACAAGCCGGGACTTGTGGCAAGGGTCACAGATATGCTTCAGCACAGATCCATAAACATTGCAGCCATGCAGCTCCACAGATCTGGTAGAGGCGGCGTTGCAATTATGGTAATAGAAACCGACCAGGAAGTCTGGCAGGATGCTATTGAAGAGCTTGGAAAGGTTGATGGCGTGGAAAAGGTTACTTATTTTAGTCTTGAAGGCTAATGGCAGAGCCTTCATGTGGCTTTATTTCGTATATATAAGTAATTGATGGTAGGAGATTTTAGATGTATAAAGCACTTTCAGATATATGTGCTTCTTGTGAAAAAGATGGTACTTCTTTTTGGGAGACCGTTCAGAAGGAAGATGCCATTGAACAGAATTTAGGACTTGAAGAGCATTTTAAAATGATGAGGGATTTGTATTTTGCAATGAAATCATCAGACGAAAAATATGATGAGAACCAAAAGAGCAATAGCGGACTTGTAGGCGGAGAGGCTTCTAAGGTGCACAAAAGACGTATGGAAGGAAAGCTCCTGTGCGGAGACTTTTGCGGAGCCGCTATGGAAAAGGCTCTTAGGATCAGCGAATCCAATGCCTGCATGAAGAGAATCGTTGCAGCGCCAACTGCAGGCTCCTGCGGAGTAGTACCTGCAGTTCTTATAAGCTTTCAGGAAAAAGAGAACCTCGATGATGACACTATGACTAAAGCACTTTACGTTGCAGCAGGCATAGGTGGGGTTATTGCATCCAGAGCATCTCTTTCCGGAGCTGAGGGCGGATGTCAGGCGGAAATAGGGTCTGCTTCTGCAATGGCAGCAGGCGCTTTATGTTTTTTGCAGGGTGGGGACTGCAGGCAGATATGCCACGCAGCAGCTCTTGCATTAAAAGGACTTTTGGGACTTGCCTGTGATCCGGTTGGCGGACTTGTAGAGGTTCCATGTGTTAAAAGAAATGTCATAGGAGCAATCAATGCCGTAAGCAGCACTGACATGGTGCTGGCAGGCATTTATAGTAAGATCGATCCGGATCAGGTTATTGATGCCATGAAAAACATTGGCAGATGCATGAGTCCTTCCATAAAGGAAACAGGACTTGGGGGTCTTGCAGTGACTCCGGAGGGTAGGGAGATAGCAGAAAAACTGGCACATAATAATAAGCCGGAGTAATTTTTACCGGCATAAATTAATTGTGAAAGTGAGATAAAAAATGTTTGATAAGAGACTAATGCAGATTTGCCCGGAAAGTAAGAAGTATATTTTTGGCAATATTATTTTGCAGTGGCTGGAGCTGTGTCTTAACACAATCATGATTTTCGCCATAGCGAGTCTGATTGAGAGACTCTACAGTAGGGATTTTACAGTTAATAATCTTGTGACGGCCATATTGGTGATACTTGCCACAGTGCTTCTGAGATTTTTTACCTCCAGATATGCTGTGAGAATGAGCTATCTGGCTTCCAAAACTGTCAAAAAGAAAATGAGAGAGCTTATCTACGATAAGTTAATGTCCCTTGGAATGAAGTACAGGGAAAGCGTATCTACAGCCGAGCTTGTGCAGGAGTCTGTAGAAGGTGTAGATCAGCTGGAGAGCTATTTTGGACAGTATGTTCCACAATTTTTCTATGCGTTTCTTGCGCCAATTACACTTTTTTTCTTATTTGGATTCTTCGGTAGCTGGAGCACAGCTATTGTTCTTCTTATATGCGTGCCACTTATTCCTGGCGCGATCATGATGGTTCAGAAAATTGCCAAAAAACTACTTAGTAAATACTGGGGACAGTACACTGAACTTGGAAGTACCTTCCTTGAGAATCTTCAGGGTATGACAACCCTTAAAATCTATAAGGCTGATGAGTTCAAGAATCTGCAGATGAATAAAGAATCTGAGCATTTTAGAGATGTGACCATGAAGGTCCTTACCATGCAGCTCAATTCTATTATTATCATGGACTTTTTTGCTTATGGCGGCGCAGCTATTGGTATTTTAATGGCTACCAGAAGCTTTTTCCTTGGACAGATTTCTCTGTCACATTGTATATTTATGATTCTGTTATCAAGTGAATTCTTCCTGCCTATGAGAAGGCTTGGAAGCTACTTCCACGTTGCAATGAATGGAATGGCTGCCAGTGATAAGATTTTTAAATTCCTTCAGACAGAAGGAAGAAACGCTGGCACAAAAGAGTTTGATGAGAACTTTAAAGAGATTACCTTTGATGAAGTTTCTTTTTCCTATGATGAAGAAAGGGAGATTCTTCACAATGTCAGCCTCATTGTTCCAAGAAACAGCTTTACCTGCATAGTTGGAGAAAGCGGAAGCGGTAAGTCTACAATAGCAAGTATCCTCATGGCCAAGAACTCTTTTGACAAAGGAAGAGTATCCTATGGCAGTGAGAGCGTACTGGATATTAGTGAAAAGAGTCTTATGCAGAATGTCACCTATGTAGGCCATGACAGTCTCTTCTTTAAGGGAACAGTCAGGGATAATATGCTCATAAGCTCACCGGATGCTGAGGATGAAGATATCTGGCGTGTTATCAGAAGGTGCAATCTTGCAGAGTTTTTTGAAGAAGAAAATGGTCTTGATACAATGCTTTTGGAGGGTGCTTCAAACCTTTCAGGAGGACAGCGTCAGAGACTTGCTCTTGCCAGAGCTATGCTTCATGACAGCATGATTTATATTTTTGATGAAGCAACCAGTAATATCGATGTGGTCTCAGAGGAAATCATCTTAAAGCAGATTGAAGAGATGAGAAAAGATAAGACCATTATCATGATTGCTCACAGACTTGCCAATGTGGTAAATGCAGACAATATATTTGTAATTGAAAATGGAAATATAGTAGAAAAGGGAACTCACAAGTATCTTCTTGAAGTAGGCGGAACCTATAGCAGGCTATGGAAGACTCAGGCTGAGCTTGAGCAGTATGGAAAGGAGGCTTTGTGATGAATAAGGAAAGAAGTAAGGTCATAGTTTTATTAAAAATGATCACAATGGTAAAGCCTCTTGCCGGCTTTATGCTCCTGGCAATTATTGCAGGGTCTTTAGCGTACCTTGCAGTGCAGTTTATACCTGTACTTGGAGCTATGGCAATACTTATTGCCGCAGGCTTTGATATGGGAATTTCTTTAAAAACAGTTTGGATTTTGCTACCTGTTTTGGCCCTAGTAAGAGCAGTACTTAGGTATATCGAGCAGAGAACAGGCCATTATATAGCATTTACTCTTCTTGCAATTGTGAGAGATAAGGTATTTAAGGCGCTTCGAAGACTTTGCCCTGCAAGGCTTGAGGGAAGGGACAAGGGAGATTTGATATCACTTATTACTTCAGATGTTGAGCTTTTGGAAGTATTCTATGCTCACACCATAAGCCCAATTTGTATTGCCATTGTGGTTGAGACTGTAATGTGTCTGTACATAGGATCCTTTAGTCTTGCTTTGGGTATAATTGCTGCAATTGCCTTTGTGATTGTAGGAGTACTTGTGCCAATTATTATTTCAAGGGTCAGCGGCACCATGGGTGATGAGCTTAGAAAGCTTGCCGGAGAGTTGTCAGCTTTTGTATTAGAGAGTATAAGAGGCCTTGATGAGATAATACAGTACGGACATGGTATAAACAGAAAGTATCAGATGAATCAGAAAACTGATGAGCTGACAGTGAGACAGGGCGAGCTCAACAAGCTCACAGGTCTGAATCTGGCCATAGCAAATAGCTTTATTTTGGTATCTGATATTGTTATGATCTGCGTGGCCTTTTACCTTTATATAAACGGAGCCATTGGTTTTGATGGCATGTTGCTGTCTATTTTTGCATTTATGTCATCCTTTGGACCTGTATCAGCCCTTGCTGGTCTTGGAACAACGTTGCAGGGAACTATAGCTTCAGGAGCCAGAATTCTGGATATTCTTGAAGAGGAGCCTGAGACTTATGATGTAACTGGTTTTGAAGAAACTACCTTTGAAGGCGCTGGCTGTGATAAGGTTACCTTTAGCTACGGCGGCAGCACAGTTTTATCTGATTTTAGCGTAGATTTTCCTAAGGATATGGTAGTTGGCGTTGTAGGTAAAAGTGGTAGCGGTAAGTCTACAATGCTAAAGCTTCTTATGAGATTCTGGGCAGTTAGTGATGGCAGAATTAATATCTCTGGAAAGAATATTGATGAGGTAAATACAGACAATCTTAGAGACATGGAAAGTTACATGACTCAGGATACAGTTTTATTCAAGGATACAATTGCGGCTAATATCAGGGTTGGTAAGCTCTCAGCTACAGACGAAGAGGTTGTGGAAGCAGCCAAAAAGGCATCAATTCATGACTTTATCATGACTCTTCCAAAGGGGTATGAAACCAGTGTTGGTGAGCTTGGTGAGACTTTATCTGGTGGTGAGCGTCAGAGAATAGGTCTTGCAAGAGCATTTCTTCACAATGCGCCATTTCTGCTTCTGGATGAGCCAACCAGTAATCTTGACAGCTTAAATGAGGCGGTTATCCTTAAGTCTATCAAAGAGGAGTCTGCAGATAAGACGGTAGCTCTTGTTTCTCATAGGCGTTCCACCATGCGCATTGCGGACACCATAATTGAAGTTGGGTGAGAAAATATTATTGGAGGAAAATTTAAATGTTATCTTTTGCCAGTGATTATACTGAGGGGGCTCATGAGAAGGTGCTCCAGAGATTTATTGAGACCAATATGGAGCAGCTTCCAGGCTATGGCAGTGACCATTTTTGCCTGGAAGCAAAGGAGAAGATAAAAGAGGCTGTGGGTGTGCCGGATGCCGATGTCTGGTTCCTTACTGGAGGAACGCAGACCAATGAAATAGTAATTGATGCTATGCTTGCAAAGTATGAAGGCGTTGTATCAGCAGTTACGGGACATATTAGTGCCCATGAAGCGGGTGCAGTAGAGTTTAACGGTCATGAGGTTTTGACTCTTCCTGCCAGGGAAGGCAAGATAAGTGCCGCAGATTTAAAAGATTTTGTAGCCACCTTTTATGCAGATGAAAACCATGAACATATGGTATTTCCAGGGATGGTCTACATTTCATATCCTACAGAATATGGAACTCTTTATAGTAAGAAAGAGCTTGAAGATATTTATTTGGTTTGTAAAGAATATGAGATGCCATTGTTTATTGACGGAGCACGCCTTGGCTATGGCCTTATGAGCAGGGGCTGCGATCTGACACTTAAAGAACTGGCAAAGCTCTGCGATGTATTTTATATTGGCGGAACCAAGGTTGGAGCGCTTTGCGGCGAAGCAGTTGTCTTTACCAAAAACAATACTCCAAAGCATTTCCTTACCAGTATAAAGCAGCATGGAGCATTGCTTGCCAAGGGTAGACTGCTTGGTGTGCAGTTTGATACGCTCTTTACAGACAACCTTTATTTCGAAATCAGCAAAAACGCCATCGAGAGAGCAGATGAGCTCAGAGCTGTTCTGGAAGAGAAGGGTTACAGATTTGCTGTAAACTCACCAACAAATCAGATTTTTGTAATTGTTGAAAATGAGAAGCTAAAGGAACTTCAAAGGAATGTGGTCTATGGCTTTTGGGAGAAGTATGATGATACCCATACAGTTATCCGCTTTGCTACTAGCTGGGCAACCACCAGAGAGCAGATTGAGGAAGTGAAAGGGTATTTGTGATTTGTGCATTGGCTGGGAGGCTTGCAGATTCATGTTTTCTCATTTGAGCCTACCCTCAAATAGCATGAATTTTTTCGGTAGGCTTAGATGTGTGAAAAGCTCATTTAAGCCTACCATTTTTTTCTTTGTTTTTATGGTGGTAGGCTTGTAGAAGATAAGCGTAGATATAAGCCTACCATTTTTATGCGTGTTTTTTTGGAGGTAGGCTAGCAGAAGTAAGAACTTCAAATAAGCCTACTAAATCAGCAACACCTATTTTCCAGGGTAGGCTAGCAGAAGTAAAAGCTTCAAACAAGCCTACCAAATCAGTAACACCTATTTTCCAGGGTAGGCTTGTAGAAAGTAAAAGCTTCAAACAAGCCTACCAAATCAGCAACACCCATTTTCCAGGGTAGGCTTGCAGAAGTAAAAGCCTCAAATAAGCCTACCAAATCAGCAACACCTATTTTTAAAGGTAGGCTAGTTGTAGGGAAAATCCCTAACAAGCCTACCACCACAAAGAAAATATCCCTAACAAGCCTACCACCACAAAGAAAATATCTCCACCAAGCCTACCCGGCACAAAAAATAAGCCTCGCTTTGCAGATAATGGACATTAGCTTTGCCATATCTACATCAGCTGAGGCTTATATTATAAAGAGCTTCTATTATTTGATTTAAGGAATCGATAAGCTGAGGCCTTTCTTCTTCAGAGCTGCTTTCGATTTTGTGAACCAGCTCAATGATTACATCTTGCCTTGGTCCCGGGTCCGGGATAGGTATGCTTTCCAGGTGGGCACGCAGAACCTTAAGTGTCTTCCAAGTGTGAGTGTAGTAAAACTTTACCACGCGGCTATTCAACACTGCCATTATATATTCGGCAGATATTCCTTCAAGGCGCGGAATGATAATATTGCAGCTATTAAGAGTCAGGCACCCCTTTGTATCCCTTGCAACAATTGGATAAGAAGCAATGAATTTATAAAGGAGCTTTTCCTTTGTGTGATACATTTTCTCCGGAGCAATCTGCTGAAAGCTTTCCGGATTATAAAAGGTGTATTCCTGAATCTCGCCAGGATCAAAGGCAGAGATGCTGCTTCCGCGTATAATTGGCTCAGCTCCGGGCTTTTTCTCATTAAATAGAAGACCTTTATTGTTTCCGGAAACAATTCCCAGGGCAAAATCTGCATTGTCCTTCAGGGTAAAGGTATCTGGAAGATTGTCAATCTGTTGTATCTTTTCATATTCCTCATCGCTACTTAGAATATTAAAGTTTGAACTGGAAAGGACTCTGTCTGGAGCAATATCAAAGGCTTTTCCATTCTCTAATTCAACCAGGATCCTGTTTGGACGATTTCTTTGAAGCTCTAATATTACGCTTGGACATTGGACCTTATCAAAAACATCCCCAAGGTATAAAAGCCTGTGAATTGAAGCGTGTTCAAGAATGTATTTTCTTATATTGCTGTGTCCCTTTACTCCAAGTATAGCTTCAGGAAGAACAAAGCTTATAATAGCATTTTGGCTGGCAAGCTTTATTGCCTTCTCGATAAAAAGATCATAGGATTCATGAGATGAGCTGTTGCAGCATTCAAACTTTTTGGAATAGTCTTGTATCTGTTTGCTTGAAAAAGCATATCCCCAGGGTGGATTGCCTATGATACAGTCAAAGCTTTCTTTGGGGCTTATGTTCAAAAAATCCTGCCTTACTATATTTTTACATAAAAGCTCATAATCCTCCAAGCTTCGAAGCTCAAATCCAAGTGCCAGATTTATGTGGGTGATTGCAATGGCAACGGAATCAATATCGCAGGCATAGATACTTGAAACAGGTGTATCAGCAGGCAGCTTTAACAAAAAGTTGCCACAGCCGCAGCAAGGATCAAGAATCTTTTTGCCTTTGGTATCAAGCGTCTCCAACAGCTTTTTAACAATTCTATTTGGTGTGTAATAGGCACCGGTTGACTTGCGGCTTCGAAGATTATTAAGGGATATGTAGATGTAACCCAGAGTATCCTCAGATTCTACGTAATTTATATCAGGAAAGCCAGAGCCTTTCACATCATAATCAATAGTTTTGCACTTAAAGTTTTTCTTAAGTGCTACTTCCAAATCTGATAAAAGAGGCTTTGCCACTGCATTAGGAAGGTGGTTAAGCTCTATTAGTCTGCAGGCATAGTGATATATTATGGAAGGAGCAAGGCTGGATATATCCCTGTCTCCATGACTTTCACTTACAGCATCCAAAATCTTTTCAACAATGTCTTTATTTGGAGAGTTCTCGTCTATATAGGACTTATAGATATTGCTGCCGTAGACGTAGCGCTTGTTTCTCCTGGATTTCAGGGCGGTGTTTTTGTCCCTTTTAATATCGCGTATCAGGTTCTCCACATACTTTTTTTCAAAAAAGGCTTCCTTCTTTTTTCCAAAAAAAGCAGGAGTGATTTTCTCAAGTCTCACCCAATTAAGTCCTGTTGCATAGGAGATTCCAAGCTTATCGCAGAGCTGTCCCAGAGAGTAATAATCCATATTAAGTTCATTTGTGTGGGATTTTTTACTTGAATTCATACCTAAATTATATTACACGCCATTTTTCTAGACAAGAGCGCTAAATTTGTAATGTTTAGCCTCTGTGGAAACAAGAATTAATTCTTATGAAAATAAGTCTGTAAAGAGCCTCTGATAAATGAGCGAAAATGCGTAACATTGGCGGAATTTGAGTGGATTAAAAAAGAGGAAAATTATAGAATTAATTTGTAGGTTTGTGGCTGCCAAAAGGCAGCTGCACAAAGCATAAAACTATATTTTTATTTGGAGGTATGAAATGGCTAATCGTATCGTATTAAACACAGTTTCTTATCATGGGGCTGGAGCAATCAAGGAAATTGTTAACATTGCTCAGACAAAGGGATTCAAGCATATTTTTGTTGCATCAGATCCTGATCTTGTAAAATTTGGGGTTACAGGAAAGGTTACATCTCTTCTTGATGAAGCAAAGATTCCTTATACAATTTATTCTGAGATTAAACCAAATCCAACAATTCAGAATGTTCAGGATGGCGTAAAGGCATTCAAGGATTGTGGAGCAGATTCTATCGTGGCTATTGGTGGTGGTTCTTCAATGGATATAGCTAAGGCTATCGGTATCATCATTACAAACCCAGAGTTTGCTGATGTTCGTTCTCTTGAAGGAGTAGCTCCTACCAAGAATCATGCAGTTCCAACAATTGCAGTTCCTACAACAGCTGGTACAGCTGCTGAGGTTACAATCAACTATGTTATTACAGACGTTGAAAAAGAACGTAAATTTGTTTGTGTAGACGAGCACGACATTCCAGAGGTTGCAGTTATTGATCCTGAGATGATGTCTTCAATGCCAAAGGGCCTTACAGCTGCTACAGGTATGGACGCTCTTACACATGCTATCGAAGGCTACACAACAAAGGCTGCATGGGAGATGACAGATATGTTCCATCTCGAAGCAATCAGACTTATCTCTCAGAACCTTCGTGGTGCTGTTGAAAATACTAAGGAAGGTCGTGAGGGAATGGCTCTTGCACAGTACATTGCTGGTATGGGCTTCTCAAATGTGGGTCTTGGAATTGCTCATTCAATTGCACATACACTCGGTGCTCACTATGACACACCTCACGGTGTTGCTTGCGCTATGATGCTTCCTATCGTTATGGAATATAACCAGGAGTGCACAGGCGAGAAGTACAGAGAAATTGCCAGAGCTATGGGCGTTGAAGGCGTTGATGACATGTCTCAGGCTGAGTACAGAAAAGCTGCTATCGATGCAGTTAAGAAGCTTTCAGCTGATGTTGGTATCCCTGCAAAGAATGATAAGATCAGAGAAGAAGATCTTGATGTTCTTGCAAAAGACGCTTTTGCAGACGCTTGCTGCCCAGGAAATCCTAGAGATACTAACGTTGAAGAGCTCAAGGAGCTTTACAGAAAGATTATGTAATTTCGTTTAAAAAGCACTGTTTAGTTGGTATAATATTTTTAAGTAACTTAACGAAGCTTTTAAATGAAATGAGGTAAATATGAGACGCAGTCCTATACTTAAAGGTGTGCTTGCCGGTGCACTGATAATTGCTATTGTAGCTATATTTGTTTTGGTCAAAACAAATATGCAAAAGCAGGAACAGGGGACTGCGTCTATTCTTTTGTCTAATGAACAGGATGAAGCAGAAGCGGCTAAGACTGTACAAACAGTGCAAACGGATAGTCAGGCGGAAAATGAGGCGTCTTTTGAAAACTCTTTTGCCTATGAAAATGTAGTTCTTCCAGAAGAAATTGCAATTCCTGAGGCTGTAGTTGTAGAGGACAGAGCTGACGGAGACGTTTTTGAAGTGGCTGCAAGGTCTGCAGCAGATTACCTTGAGATTCCTGAATATATTCCATCGTCCTATACCTCAGATGATGTTGAGGGAGAAGACTTTATAACCTCTGTCAAAAATCAGGGACAGACCTCCTCCTGCTGGTCTTATGCAGCAATCGCAGCAGTAGAGAGTGACCTTTTGATTCATCATTCAAACCTTTCGGCTTCTGATCTAAATCTATCAGAAAAGCACCTTGCTTATTACAATATGCACCAGGCAACTGGCTCCTATGGCGGACTTATTGATCTGGATTACAGAGAGATGATAAATGAAACTGATACCTATGCCTGGGTATTTGAATATGGCACAGGCTACCTAAGCGTTGGCGGAGTTACGGATTATTGCATAGATTATTTTACCTCCTGGAAAGGACCTGTCCTGGATGAGGGAAGTGATGCATTTGGCAATATTAGCTCTGCAACAGCTTTGTATGTAAACAGCTCCTCCGAAGCCACAGACGCTTTTTCCCCAATATGCCATGTGCAGAATGTATATGAAATCCCCGCTAGCATCAAGAATAACAAGAGCATCAAAGCGCTTATTATGGAGTACGGCAGCGTGACGGCCAGCATTTGCGCTGATGATAAGTATTGGAAAAGCAATTACAAAACCCTTTATGATTATGATGAATTTGAGATTGGCAAAAATGCTGCCGATCACGAGATTCTCATAGTTGGCTGGGATGATGATTTTTCTTTTGATGCCTATGGAAATAAGCCTGAGGGTAATGGCGCATGGCTTTGCAAAAACAGCTGGGGCACCAATATTGGCTATAGTGGCTATTTCTATGTTTCCTATTATGACAACGTTTTGCAAGAGTATAATGTGGCAGCCTATTCCAGCGCCATGGAGGGCGAGGATGGGTGGTATGACAACAACTATCAGGTTGCAGGCTTTGTGAGTTATATCACTGATGCCATAGAAGATGAGGAGAATATGATATATGCCTGTGAGGATAATGAGTATCCTTATGGTGTCTTGTATGAAAGCCTGTCAGATGAGACACTGAAGGCAATTTCCTTATGGAGTCTGGAAACTGGCAATGATTATCGTATAGAGATATATACCGGAGTAGAGACATCTGATTATATTGATTTTGCAACTCTTCCAGAACCGGCTGTTGATATGGAGGCTACGCTTTCCACAGGAGGCTTCCATACCATTACTTTGGCAAAAGAGTTATCACTTAAAGAGGGAGAGAATTTTCTGATACTTATAATCCCTCTTAATGCTTCAGATCTTGTTTTTGAAAAAGCAATGGATACGACAGCAGACGAAAATTATGATGACTGGGGAAATTATATTGGAAGCATCAGAACAATAAATTCTGCCAGCGGACTTAGTTTTTATCTTTCAGATGATGGAAAGGGACTTAGTCGTCAGGATGATAAAGATTTTGCCATTAAGGCATATACAAATAATAAATAAGGACATAAGAAAAGCCGAAGCATTTGCTTCGGCTGTTGTTTTTGGGAGGTGTGTTGTACGGTGGGGAGCCGTACAACACATTGTATGAAAAAAGTTTTGTTGGGGGTTCAGATGTGTTTGTTCACCTCTGATGTTTAATACTATAATATGAAAATGTTTCGAAATTGTGGCTAGTTTCTTAAGGAAGTGAGTTTATTTTATAAACTGGTCCTATATAGGCTATTAATGAGAAATAAAAATTATCGATATTACGAACAGAAAAAAGAAACAATTTTAAAATTTGAAATGTGCTGAAAGCATTAAAATAGACCAGTTTTGCTGGAAACTGATCATCTGAAACTCTTTTGGGAGGAGGGGCTGCTCGATGGGGAGTCGAACAGCCCGGTATGAAAAAAGTTTTGTTGGGGGAGTGAGAACTTTTTGTTCTCACAATATATATCGGAGGGTGATTCAAAAACTTAACAATATATCGATTATTAATTTTGCAAAAATATTAACAAAAATCAATCAGAAAAATTGTGAAAATACACAATACACTTTTGTTCTATTTGTAGAAATAATTAGAATATAAATAACAAATCATAATTTAATGAAGGGAAATCAAATGAATTTTCTGACGTATGGTGATAAAAATAAACAATCGATACTGTTTATACATGGAATGGCCTCAACTGCATTACTGTGTTATGAACCTTTATTAGAGTATCTGAACAATTATTATGTTATTCTTGCCGAGGTGGACGGACATAGTGACAGTCTGAATGAATTGGACAGTTTAGCTGATAACTGTACTGAAATTGAACGATTCATTACCAGGAATCTGAATGGAGAATTATA
Organism: Butyrivibrio sp.; assembly: GCA_045646185.1. Taxonomy (GTDB): domain Bacteria; phylum Bacillota; class Clostridia; order Lachnospirales; family Lachnospiraceae; genus Butyrivibrio. The sequence continues at coordinate 10,959 of JAZRKG010000185.1, read as the reverse complement.
TTGTCTGTCCGGATTTTCGATGGGAGGCACCATGGCGGTAGAGATAGTCGGACGGGGCAATGTCAGAATCTCTAAGGTGCTTTTGGATGCTGCATTTCTTACAAAGATGGGAGTTCTTACAAAGCTGTATGAGGAAATATTCTGTAAAGGAATATCGCGGATGCAGCGTGGAAAAAAGATTCCCAAACCTTTGATGGATTTTATTATGGGCAAAGATAATAACAGCGTGGTAGAGATGCTTTATCCGGGAGTTACTTCAAAGACGATTACCAGTGCGTGTGAATATGTTTACAAATATGAGATTCCGGAAAAAATCAAAGAATATACCGGCACGGTCGAATTTTGGTACGGCTCAAATGAACTATATCCAAAGAAAAGTGCTGCACTGTTAAAGAAATATCTTCCGCAACTTAAAGAAACTATGTTTGAAAACATGGGGCATGGACAATATCTGCATGAGCATAGTGCCAAATACGCTGAAAAGATTATTGATTATATGAAGGATTAAACTCAAATTGTCTGCGCAATGGCTCAATGTAACCTTCAGGTAGTAATCAGTAAAGTAAACACTGGTTATTGCCTTTGTCTGGTGCTAAAATAATAGTGAAAAAATTTTAATTAGGAGGTTCGTTATGTTTTGTCCTAAATGTGGTCAGCAGATTACAGATAATGTAGCTTTTTGTCCTACATGCGGCGCTTCTCTTGAAAATGAAAATCCAAATCCTACGCCAATTCAGTATCAGAATCAAAATCAGAATACTTACCAAAATCAGTTCCAGAATCAATTCCAGAATCAAAACCAGTTCCAAAATCAGAATATGAATTACCAGCAGCAGTATGGCATGCCAAATGCAATGAATACTAAGGCTAAGCCTGGCTTTGATTTTAAGAGTATTGATACAATACTTGCCCTGATTGGCTCTATTTTATGGATCATTGCCACAATTCTTCCAATGGCTTCTGTTAGCTTCCTTGGATATAAAGAATCTGTCAGTCTTATACAGGGTGTAACTGGCTGGATTTATATAGCTGTTGCTATTGCTGCTTTGGTGCTATTGTTCTTTAGAATAGATATTGTATTTTACATAATGGTTGTTGTAGGAACCATAATAAATGTCTATGTAGTAGCAACTCTGTCCAGTTCTTTGGAAGAAGCTGGAATATTTGCAGATCTTATTCATAAGGAACCTGCTTATTACATGATGTTTATTGGAACAATCCTTATGATTATTGCAGCAGTTCTTTTATTCCTCAGGAAAAAGAACTAGAAGATATTGTGCAGAACGAATGTTTTGACTTATGTATGTGCAATATGATATAGTACTTTGGTTGAGAGCCGGTGTGCATATATAATACGGCTCTTGGAGGTTACATGGGAAAAGATAATAATACTGAAAACGTATCAAAAATCAATGAAAAGCTTGCTTTGTTTAAATCACTTAAGGAAGCTGGATTTAGAACTGAGCTTGACTCCAGCAGTGTTCCAACTGTTATCTGCAAGACCGCAGATGATATGGAGCAGACTATAAAGGATGTAAAAAAGGTCGTTAAGGCTACAAATTATAACAGCAGCTTCGGCGTAAGAGTTATGAGACGTGGAGATCTTAATCTGGTTGATTCTACAGAATTTGAAGAGAATGCAGAGGCTGAAAATACAGAAGAAAACAATACTGTTGATTTCGATACCAAGGAAGAGATAGAGCAGCAGGCAGTTTGATATTCACATTTATTTTTTGAAATTTTCACAATTAGGTCACAAGGCGGTCCTAAGATATTCTATGTACTAAATATAGTGATGGCAAGGCTTTAGGGGTATTCATGTTATGAATATGGCACTGTTATTGCTAAATACAGCATAGGAGAATTTAGGATGAAAAAAGAAGTATCAAAAAAAGTTGTGAAAAAAGCTATTGTTGCGGCAAGTATGGGACTTATGCTTGTTATGGGCACAGCAGCCTGTGGTTCATCTGATTCAGATGATACAGCAGTAGAAGCTTCTTCAGAAGCAAGCTCAGCAGAGAAAGCAGTTGAAGCTGCAAGTGATGAAGCTCCAGCAGATTTCTCAGGCGAAGCACCAGCAGACTTACCAGACGCAGCTCCAGGCGAGGGCATGAGCGGTGAGGCACCTCAGGGTGACAAGCCAGACGGTGATAAGCCAGATGGAGACAAGAAGGGCGACAAGCCAGAAGGTGAAGCTCCAGCTGATGCAGCAAGCTCATCAAGCTCTAACTAATAAGATAAATGATTGTATTAAGGCAGGTTTGAACGGCTAAAAGTTGTTCGAACCTGCTTTTTCAATCCTAGACATCTTTTTTTGTTGTGCTACAATTTAGAAGGTACAAATTATAAATGATTAAAGGATTTTTTGGAATAGGAGTTACGCAGTTTGTAATGGCCCAGGGCATTGTGGGAGCCTTTTTTATCTAAAGAAGAAAAAGAAATTATACATTTAAGTATAAGGAGAATGCATAAATGAGTTATATAGAAGAGAATTTAAAAGAAGTTGAGGAAAAGATTCAGGCTGCCTGTGACAGAGCAGGTAGAAAAAGGCAAGAGGTAACACTAATATGTGTAAGTAAGACTAAGCCTGTAAGCGATATTAGAGAAGCCATGAGACTTGGTCAGACTACCTTTGGCGAAAACAAGGTACAGGAGATAAGGGACAAGACAACTGAAATCACAGAGCCTCTTCACTGGCACATGATAGGCCATCTTCAGACCAACAAAGTAAAATATCTTCCGGGAAAGGTAGATATGATCCATTCTGTTGATAATATCGGCCTTGCTAAAGAAATTGAGAAGCAGGCTGCTAAGGCTGACCTGGTAATGGATGTGCTGTGCGAGGTTAACGTAGCTGGCGAAGATACCAAGTTTGGCCTGACTGTAGAGAATACTACTGATTTTGTAAAAGAGATTTCGGCCCTTCCTCACGTAAGAGTAAGAGGTCTTATGACCATAGCTCCATACACAGACGATCCAGAGTCTAACAGAGGATACTTTAAGACTCTAAAAACTTTAATGCAGGATATAAATGCACTTAATATTCCAAATGTGCAGATGGATACCCTTTCCATGGGCATGACCGGCGACTATGAAGTGGCTATTGAAGAAGGCGCTACTTTTGTCAGAGTAGGTACTGGCATATTTGGAGAAAGAGACTATTCTAAATGATTTCAAGGACGCAGATTAAAGACCGGCTAACAAGTCAGAAGCACATGTCAGAGGCACTTATTTTGAATCTGTTTCTGGCCTTTAGCGGCGGATTTCAGGACGCATATACATATGTTGTAAGAGATAATGTTTTTGCCAATGCGCAGACGGGTAATATTGTTCTGATGAGTACCTATCTGCTTGAGGGCAGTGTAAAAAAGGGCCTTATGTACCTTTTTCCGCTGTGCTCCTTTATGGCAGGAATCTTTATTGCAGACAATGTAGATTACTATTTAAAGCATGCCAAAAAGCTCCACTGGAGGCAGATGATTCTCATTGCAGAGATCATAATCCTTTTGATTTCGGGCTTTATTCCGCTACAGCTTAATATGCTTTGTAACTGTCTGATTTCCTTTTCCTGTGCCCTGCAGGTTCAGGCCTTTAAAACACTCCATGGTAATGCCTATGCAAGCACCATGTGTATAGGAAATATCAGAAGCGGAGTTACAGCCTTTTCTTCCTTTTTGAGAAGTCATAACAAAAAGGATCTTAAAAAGGCCTTTGATTACCTGATTGTAATCACAGTATTTGGAATCGGAGCAGGAGTGGGAGGCAATCTCTCCGTTCATTACGGTCAGCACATTATATGGGTATGCCCGGTTATTCTCGTTCTTTGCTTTGTCATGATGGGTCTTGAAAAAAAGTCCAAATAAAAAACGCTGGAAGCATCTTTGATTTGATGTTTCCAGCGTTATTATTTTTTATGAAAAAAATATTTTTATGATACCTGAACGTTCTGAATCCAGCTCTTTATATCTGAGACCCCAAGGATTTTTTCATAGCTGTCACCGGAAGTAACTACAAGGGTTGGAGCCTGCATGATTTCATATTTTGATACAAGATCAGGATGCATGCTTGCATCAAGTATTTCATATTTTATGCCGGCTTTGTCTAAAAGAGTGCTGGCAATCTTGCAGTTTGGACAGGTCTGTGTCTTGAATAACATTATTGTGCCGCCATCCAGGTTAGAAGCAAACTTGTTTGAATCGCTATTAGATTTTTTAACAGCTGCTTCAACAATGTCTATTTGCTTGTTGTCTTTTTTTACAAGACTTGACTTACCAAGGTCATATACCTTACGATCCTTGAATTCCTGAAGCTTACCATCATTCCAGTTGGCAACAGGACGGTAGTAGCCTGTAATACGGCTGTAAACCTCAGTAGTCTGTCCGCAGTGAGGGCATACATGCTGTTCACCCACAAGGTAACCATGTTCCTTACAAATAGAATAGGTAGGTGACATTGTGTAGTAAGGAAGCTTATAGTTCTCAGCAATCTTTCTGACAAGATTTCCAGCAGCCTTCCAGTCAGGAAGCTTTTCGCCAAGGAAGGCATGGAAAACTGTTCCTGAGGTATAGAGAGTCTGCAGCTCATCCTGGATGTCCAGAGCAGAGAAGATATCTTCTGTGTAGCCAACAGGCAGATGAGAAGAGTTGGTGTAGTATGGTGTTCCGTTCATATTTGCTGTAATGATATCCGGGAACTGTTCCTTGTCATGCTTGGCAAATCTGTAGGTGGTTGACTCTGCAGGTGTTGCCTCAAGGTTGTAGAGATCGCCGTACTCTTCCTGATAGTCAGATAGACGATTCCTCATATGGTTAAGAACATCCTTTGAGAACTCAACAGTCTTTGGATTTGTCATATCAGCCTGTATCCAGTTTGCGTTTAATCCAACCTCGTTCATTCCAATCAGACCGATAGTGGAGAAGTGGTTGGAGAAGGAGCCAAGATATCTCTTTGTATATGGATAGAGACCCTGGTCTAACAGCTTATTTATAACCTGTCGCTTGGTATGAAGGCTTCTTGCGGCAATGTCCATAAGGTGGTCAAGGCGCTTGTAAAAATCAGCTTCATCTGTTGCAAGGTATGCGATTCTAGGCATGTTGATGGTAACAACGCCTATAGAACCTGTGGATTCTCCGGAACCAAAGAAACCACCGGATTTCTTTCTGAGCTCTCTAAGGTCAAGACGAAGTCTGCAGCACATTGAACGAACGTCGCTTGGCTCCATGTCGGAATTGATATAATTGGAAAAATATGGAGTGCCATACTTGGCTGTCATCTCAAACAGGAGCTTATTGTTCTCTGTTTCACTCCAGTCAAAATCACTTGTGATTGAGTAGGTAGGGATAGGATACTGGAATCCACGTCCATTAGCATCGCCTTCGATCATGATCTCAATGAAGGCCTTGTTTATCATATCCATTTCCTTCTGACATTCTGAATATGTAAAATCAAGCTCTTTTCCGCCAACGATGCAGTTTAGACCTGCAAGGTCCTTTGGCACTGTCCAGTCCAGAGTAATATTTGAAAATGGAGCCTGTGTGCCCCAGCGGCTAGGTGTATTTACACCATATACAAAGGACTGAATGCACTGTTTTACCTCATCCTGAGAGAGGCTATCTACTTTTACAAAAGGTGCAAGGTATGTATCAAAGGAAGAAAATGCCTGAGCACCAGCCCACTCATTCTGCATGATTCCAAGGAAGTTGACCATCTGATTACACAGAGTAGACAGATGGCAGGCAGGAGATGAAGTGATCTTACCTGGTATTCCGCCAAGACCTTCCTGAATGAGCTGTTTTAAGCTCCAGCCTGCGCAATAGCCTGTGAGCATGGAGAGGTCGTGAATGTGAATTGCAGCGCTTCTGTGAGCGTTTGCTATTTCATCATCATATACTTCTGAAAGCCAGTAGTTGGCTGTTATTGCTCCGGAGTTGGACAAAATAAGTCCGCCTACAGAATAAGTAACTGTAGAGTTTTCCTTTACTCTCCAGTCATTGATCTTGAGATAATCATCTACAATATCCTTGTAGCTAAGAAGCGCTGAGTTAACGTTACGAACCTTTTCGCGCTGTTTACGATACAATATATAAGCCTTTGCCACATCAGCATAACCTGACTCTGAAAGGACTTTTTCAACACTGTCCTGAATTTCTTCTACAGTGATTTTGTCGTCTTTTACCTTACCTTCAAAATCTGACGCAACGCGTAAAGATATAAGATCAATTACGCTTGTGTGATAGTCTTTCTCCAGGGCTACAAACGCTTTGGTAATAGCCTGGGAAATCTTTGCGATGTTGAACTCTGCCACAGTCCCATCTCTTTTTACAACCTGATACATACAAACCTCCTCAAAACAAATGAAATATTGCCAAAAATATAATGATTTTTGATAAATATAGAATAGCATCACAGCTAATTTTTCACAATATATAGTTTTACCAAAAATACAGAACACAATATATGGTATTTTACTAGATGCCCCGAATTGACGCGGCCGGGACCCATTTTTTTACAATTTCAAGGTATTTTTCCAGCTCTTTTTCTGATGGAGTGGTCAAATTTTTGTAAGGAACTGTATCACGATCAACGAAGGGCTGGAGGTAATACGCCCTTGCACCCTGTATCATTTCGCCTATGGCTTCAAAGTCTTTTTCTGAGTGAAACTCTTTTACCACAGTAGTTCTAAACTCATAAGGAATGCCGCTGCCAGTAATTAACTCTATGCTTCTTTTTATGGTCTCCATTTTAAGGGTACTTAGCTGCACGGTCTCAGAGTAGTTTTCCGGAGAGTTTTTGATGTCCATGGCAATGTAGTCTACAAGCCTTTTGCTAATAAGCTTTTGCAGGGCATCAGGATGATTGCCATTGGTATCAAGCTTTATGAGAAAGCCCATGTCCTTTATTTTTTGCAAAAAAGGCTTCAGCTCTGGCTGCAGCAGTGGCTCGCCGCCTGTAATTGCAACGCCGTCCAGTATGTTTTTTCTTTTACTTAGGAAATCAAAGAAATCATTTTCAGAAATAGCAGACACACTGTTCTGGCTTACAAGCTCATAGTTATGGCAGTAGGGACATTTAAAGTCACAGCCGCCAAAGAAAACAGTGCAGGCAACATGTTCTGGATAATCCAGTAATGTCATCTTTTGAATACCACTAATAATCATACCTTCCCCCAACATAAAGGATTTTTTCCTATAAAGGTAAAAAAATCATCTCTTAATATAGTACTTTGAAATAAGGCTTTATCGCAACTACGAAGATTATTTTTATCAGGTACGAAAAATGGATTAGGGAGAAGAATGTCACCGGTTCTTAATGATAAACTTTATCAATAAACGGTTAAACGATAATGAAAGTGGTTTTCAATTTCAAATAATCAGACAATTTGGGTAATTTACAAAAATTTTAGAAAAATATTTTTTCAAAGGTCTAATATGGCAAAAGTGCGAAAACCTTGCAAATAAAGGTTTGCAGGCGCTAACAAAGAAGAAAAACTGCAAAAAAAGTGCGTGAAAATTCAAATAATATGTTGTAACATCTATTTAAGCGAAATAAATGTTATTTTGTTAATCGGTTTATTTTTTCAAATTGAAAGGAGATAAAGATTATGAAAGCATTAGGTAAATGGGGTCTGTTTTTAGGTGGAGTACTTTTTGGTACAGCTGGTATCAAGGTTCTTTCCAGCAAGGATGCCAAGAAGGCATACACACATACTACAGCCGCTGTACTCAGAGCAAAGGAATGTGTTCTTGATACAACAAACAAGATTCAGGAGAACTGCAACGACATCTTTGAAGAAGCTAAGGAGATCAACGCTGACCGCAAGGCCAAGGAAGATGTTGAAGTTACAGAATAATCTTGTGTGGAATAATATATGAAAATAGTTATTAAACATGAAACACGAGGACGTATGCGTGTTTCAATGCCAAGAAAATTTTATACTTTTGAAGAAGCTGATATGCTTCAGTACTATCTGCTTAATGTAAAAGGTATAGAAAAGGTCATAGTATATGAGCGTTCAGCTGATGCTGTTATCTACTATACCTGTGACAGGGAAGAGGTTCTTCAAAAGCTTCTTGAGTTTAATACTACAGATGAAGACATCAAGGCTCTTGTTCCGGAACAGACTGGAAGAGAGCTGATGGCCTATTATAAAGAAAAACTGATAATGGATGTCGTAACGCATTATGCTATGCGACTTGTTTTACCGATATCGGTAAAGCGCATTAAGGCATATCTTTATGCGATTAAATATGTCTGGAAGGGACTGGTAAGTCTCTTTAAACATAAGAAGCTGGAAGTTGAAGTTCTTGATGCCACAGCTATAATGGCATCGCTCCTGACTGGTGATTATACTACAGCCAGTGAGGTAATGTTCCTGCTTGGTATTGGCGAAACTCTTGAAGAGTGGACCCATAAAAAGTCTGTAGATGATCTTGCAAGAAGCATGTCTCTTAAAGCCGAAAAGGTATGGCTTAAGACAGCAGAGGGTGAGGTGCTTGTTCCAATATCTCAGATAAAGGAAGGAGACCTTATTACAGCAAGAGTTGGTAATGTAATACCTCTTGATGGAATAGTAGAGTCCGGAATTGCCATGGTTAATCAGGCTTCCCTTACAGGTGAAGGCATTCCTGTCAAGAAGGATGAAGGCGCTTTTGCTTATGCCGGAACTGTTGTCGAGGAAGGCGATATTGTCATTAAGGTAAAGAACGCACAGGGTTCAACCAGATATGAAAAGATTGTAAAGATGATTGAAGATTCTGAGCAGTTAAAATCAGGGGTTGAAAGCCGTGCAGAAAACCTTGCTGACGGACTGGTGCCATATAGCCTTTTAGGAACAGCACTTGCATACCTGTTTACAAGAAATGTTACTAAAGCAATATCTATTCTGATGGTAGATTTTAGTTGTGCTTTAAAGCTGTCCATGCCTGTTGCTGTATTGTCAGCAATGAAGGAGTGTCAGGATAACCACATTACTGTTAAGGGTGGTAAATTCCTTGAAGCAATTGCAGAGGCAGACACTCTTGTTTTTGACAAAACAGGAACACTTACCAAGGCTACGCCTACAGTAGTGGATGTAGTTCCATTTGGTGACAGGGACAAGGACGATATGCTCAGAATAGCAGCATGTCTTGAAGAGCACTATCCTCATTCTATAGCAAATGCAGTAGTTAAGGCTGCAGCAGATAAAGGTCTTGATCATGCTGAGATGCACAAGGAAGTTGAGTACGTGGTTGCTCACGGAATTGCATCAATGATAAATGATGAGAGAGTAGTAATAGGTAGCTGGCACTTTATTTTTGAAGATGAGGACTGTATTGTTCCTGATCTTGAAGAGCCAAAGCTGGATAGTATTTCAAAAGAGTATTCAAGATTGTTTATGGCTATTGGCGGAGAGCTTGCTGCTGTAATCTGTCTTGAGGATCCTTTGAGAGAAGAGACTCCGGATGTTATTGACAAGCTGCACAAGGTTGGCTTTAAGAATATCGTTATGATGACTGGTGACAGTAAGCATACAGCTAGAAATGTAGCAGCTGCTGTTGGAGTTGATTCCTATTATGCAGAGGTTCTTCCTGAGGATAAGGCTGGCTTTGTAAAAAAGGCCAAGGAAGATGGTCATAAGGTAATAATGATCGGTGATGGAATAAATGATTCACCTGCTCTTTCAGAGGCTGATGCGGGTATCGCTATTAGCGAAGGTGCTCAGCTTGCAAGAGAAATAGCAGATATTACCATCTCAGAGGATAATCTGTATCAGCTCATTACCCTTCGTGAGATCAGTGACAAGCTTATGAACAGGATTCATTTTAATTACCGCTTTGTAGTGGGCTTTAATCTGGGACTTATTGTATTGGGTCTTGTAGGAGTTTTGCAGCCAAGTACTTCCGCACTTCTCCATAATGGTTCAACAATAGCTCTCGGTGTGCACAGCACCACCAAGCTGTTACCTGATAATGAAAAATAGTATCATAGGAGATGCAAAAGATTTTACTTTTGCATCTCTTTTTTAAAGTCTTAAAAGAGTATTAAATCTGCCTCCATATGAACTATATCGTATTGATAAATTAACGAAAAAAAATTAAAATGATATAAGAACAGGAAATGTGACACTTTTTCTGGAGGTAGCACATGCAACAGAGAACAGTACCAATTTCTAAAAAATGTACCGTTGAACAGCTAAATGCAATGATAGATAGTGGGCATGCGTACTATCTTCCTTTTGGAATTAATAAAAAGGCCTATATGGTTGTAAATAACAAGCCGAATATGGTTGTGGTCTCAGATGTATCTATTTTTTCCATTAACTTAAATGGAAGCTGGTATACCTGGGAGGAGCTTGACGAACTTGGAGGTCTGTTTGAATCAGAGTTTGATGCACTTTCGGCAGTAGCTGCAAGAATGCAGCCATAATTCCTGTATTAATGATTAGAAACCATTTGAGTAAATCTGAAATGAATGTTTTCATAATAATTTAAGTGACCTCCGTCTTACTTTCCAATGCCAAGTTTTTTCTTGAGTTCAGGGACATACCCCTTGAGATTATTATGTCTTCGCCATTTTTAAGGCTTGCAATAAAACGCCCGTTAAATTCAGGAACACATCATCCATCTTGCCCTGAATGATCTCAAAACCGTCGATAACGCCCACAAGCTTTTCCGCAGTCTTTGCTGCGGTAAAAGGATTGTTGGATTCAACGATACCTCCATAAGATGTGGAGATGAGCTTATCTTTGCCGATTATGCTCGCTACTTCGGTTCTCCTTTTTTCATCAAAGTAAAGCTTCAGGCTGTCCTTTGCAAATTTTTCTTTGAGCTCAAAGGGCGTTCCCAATGTCATTTAGATAAGAATCCTCATAGTTCAAATTAATATCTATCATAATTAATTAGAGCGGAGTTAACGATCCATTTTGGAGGGATTACTAGTAAGAATGTGCAGCTACCGTTTTCTACTAGTAAGATTAAGACT
>JAZRKG010000184.1:0-8813 GCA_045646185.1 Butyrivibrio sp. | reverse complement strand
GAATCCCTTTATCCACCTTTGTCTTATAATGATGTGTCAGAGTGACACGCTTGGTGTCATCATAGGGCTATCGCCAAGCGGTAAGGCACAGCACTTTGACTGCTGCATTCGCTGGTTCGAATCCAGCTAGCCCTGTTTTTTTATATTTTTTCGTTGAATCGACGTGATTCATTCCCGCGATTATAGTATAATGGCTATATGGTGCATTGGGCTATCGCCAAGCGGTAAGGCACAGCACTTTGACTGCTGCACTCGTGGGTTCGAATCCCGCTAGCCCAGTTTTTAATATGAGATACTAGCTCAGTTGGTAGAGCACTTGACTTTTAATCAAGTTGTCGTGGGTTCGATTCCCACGTGTCTCATTCTTCAATCTCCAGATACAGAAAGCTGCATTTGGAGATTTTATTATTTGCAAGCGGTTATGGCGGAATTGGCAGACGCGCAAGATTTAGGTTCTTGTATCGCAAGGTGTAAGGGTTCAAGTCCCTTTAACCGCACTTGTTACATTTGTTAACCTTGGACCTCGATGCGTGCATCGGGGATTTTTCATATAATGGATTTTTTTACCGTTATATTAAAGTTCGTATGATTAACAAAATTAATTATAAAAGCAAAAATTTAATATTGAGTATTGCAGCTATTGGAGTTGGAGCTCTGACTGTTATTGTGACTGCTACGCAGGCATTAAATGGTGAGTGGTTTATAGAACAGAAAGATAAAGCTTCTGTCAGTGAAAATGTATTTTTTACCGCTAAAGCATCTTTGTCAGACCTAAAAATTGGAAGTGATTTTGAAGAGGTAGATATTATAAGTGCGGCAACGTCACTTAGTACTACAACTGATACATCTACACTTGAAATGCTAGATGAAACTTCCGATGAGGAAGAGATTACAGCCTTGATAGAAACCGTTAGTATGGAAGAGCAGGCAACTGCTACCACAGAACAGGTTTACTCAGTTACAGCTTTTGAAACTCCTGTTACCATGTACACAAACGAGAGGGTTAATGTTCGTAGTGGTGCTGGTACAGAATACGACAGACTTACAACTCTTTCATGGGCAACAGCGTTATCAGTTACAGGCGTTACAGATAATGGTTGGTACCAGATAGAGTATGCAGAAGATTTCGCTTATGTATCTGCAGAATATGTGCAGGATACGCAGCCTTCCGTCCCTTATGTTTTTGTAGGAGACTCCAGAACAGTTCAGATGGAAAATGCAGTCGGAACTGGCAATAATGTATGGATATCCAAAGTTGGTCAGGGATATAGCTGGTTTAAGAACCAGATTGATCTGATTGATGATTATGCCGGAAGTGGTACTAAAGTTATTATCAATATGGGCGTAAATGATCTTGCTAATGCATCAAAGTATATTAAGCTCATTAACTCCTATATGGATTCCTGGACAGAACAGGGTATTACAGTTTACTATGCAGCAGTTACCCCTGTATATGATGGAATCAGCGTATCAAATAGCCAGATAGAGACCTTTAATCAGAAGATGCAGGAAGGACTTGATAGCAGGATTACCTGGATAGACGGTTATTCATATCTTGTATCCACAGGTTTTTCTTCATCAGATGGCTTACATTACAATAACGCTACATACAGAAGCTTGTACAGCTTTTACACTTCTACTATAGAAAGTTTACAATAAGAAAAGAACATATGAGACATTTGAAATATTTGATTATTTCAAATGTCTCTTTTTTATATTCTTTTAATAGACAAAACGAATTTTAGGTTATATTATAAATAAGTAGGAAAACGATTTCCGCTTTTCCGTATAATTAATGACCGAGGGGTGTTTCATGGTATCTATTAAGGATGTAGCCAGGGAAGCTGGAGTAGCTATTTCTACCGTTTCCAAAGTGCTCAATAATTATCCAAATGTCAGCGACGATACACGTAAAAAAGTATACGAGGTTGTTGACAGACTTGGTTTTGTACCAAATTCTGTGGCGGCGGCTTTATCCTCCAAGAAATCTGGAAGAATTGCACTTCTTTTAAAATTGAATATGCAGACTCAGGCAGTTGATGAGATAAATATGCAATATATCTCTGGAGCGATTTACAAAGCTCAGGAGATGCAGATGGATGTCATTACTATTTTTTACTCAATGATCAGTGATATGAACGTAGAAGAGATGACAAGGTATTTCACTGCCCAGAGTATTGGTGGCATCATTGTATATGGCTTAAATAAGGAAGATAAGGTACTTCATGACCTTATAGACAGCGGAGCCTTCAAGATAGTTGTTATTGATGCTCCAAAGGTAAATGAAAATACCTCTGAAGTCACAATAAATCACAAGAAAGCTCAGATGGACGTAGCCAAAAAGGTAATTGAAGGCAGTGATGTAAAGAGCATTCTCTATATATCAGGCCGTGAAAGTGCTTATGTAACTGATGAAAGACTTGCAGGCATAAAGGAATTTGTCAAAAAGGAAAAGCTGGAGCTGACAATAAAGCAGGGGGATTTCTCAGAGCTTACCGCAAGGCAGATTACTATGAAATATGGCAAGGAAATGGATGCTATTATATGTGCATCTGACCTGATGGCTATCGGAGCAATGAAAGCCCTTATAGAAATGGATATTTTCCACCCTGTAGGAGGCTTTGATGGCATTATCCTAATGGGATATGTTGGTAAGCAAATGCACACCGTAAGACAGGATTTTGCAGGTATTTCAGCAGCTGCGGTTACAGAGCTTCAGAGGCTGATAGACACAGGTGAGCCAGGACAGAAGATTGTACTACCACATGAGCTTGTGAGATTAAAGTATGAAGATATTATTTGTTAACTCAGTTGGCAGCCAGCACTACGCTGCTGCGTTACTGGTCAGGAACTGAGAGATAAATATTTTTTTGCAAAAAATGTAAAAAGAAACTTGCAGAAAACGTTTTCCTATGTTATAGTCATATAAGAGTTAAGAAAACGTTTTCCAGAAAGCCTTGAAAGGAGAGAAAAATGGGAAAGCATACTAACATGCAAAGAGATGTACTTGTTCTTAATCTTGAAGAACAGATCGAAGGAATTGCAACAGAGAGATATGGCAAGGCCTTAAAGGAATGCACTAATAGAGAGATTTATACAATTCTGCTGGAGATGTCCACAAGACTTATCGATGTAGCAGAAGCTAATAATGGCGAGAAGAAGATTTATTATATTTCCATGGAGTTCTTGATTGGTAAGCTGTTATCTAATAACCTTATCAATCTGAAGATATATGACAGAGTAAAGGCTATTCTTGAGAAGAATGGCAAGAGTCTTGCTGAGGTTGAAGAGGCTGAGCCAGAGCCATCACTTGGTAACGGTGGTCTTGGAAGACTTGCAGCATGCTTCCTTGATTCTATCGCAACTCTTGGTATGGCTGGTGAAGGTATTGGTCTTAATTACCACTATGGTCTTTTCAAGCAGGTATTTAAGGATAATCTTCAGACAGCGGAGAAGAACGACTGGATTGAAGAGGATTCATGGCTTGAGAAGACAGATACAACTTTCGAAGTAGCTTTTGGCAAAAAGAAGGTAGTTTCACGTCTTTACAATATGTATATTGTTGGTTATGACAGCGGTATCAATAAGCTCAGACTTTTTGATATTGAATCAGTTGATGAGTCTCTTGTAAAGAAGGGCATCGACTTTGATAAGACCCAGATTGACAAGAACCTTACATTGTTCCTGTATCCGGATGATTCAGATGAAGCTGGTAACCTTCTTAGAATTTACCAGGAGTACTTCCTTGTAAGTAACGCAGCACAGCTGATTCTTCGTGAGCAGAAGGAGCGTCAGTATGACCTTCATAAGTTATATGATCACGCTGTAATTCAGATCAATGATACTCATCCTACAATGATCATTCCAGAGCTTATCCGTATCCTTGTTGAGGATAAGGCATTTACTATGGATGATGCTATTGATGTAGTTAGCAAGACATGTGCTTATACAAATCACACTATCCTTGCTGAAGCTCTTGAGACATGGCCACTTGAATACCTTGAAAAGGTAGTTCCTCAGCTTGTTCCATACATCAAGGAGCTTGATAAGAGAATTAAGGACAAATACAAGAAGAATACAGCAGTTCACATTATTGATAAGGACAAGAGAGTGCACATGGCATTCATCGATATCCACTACGGATTCTCTATCAATGGTGTTGCAGCTATTCATACAGATATTCTTAAGGATTCAGAGCTTAACGATTTCTACAAGCTGTATCCTGATAAGTTCAACAACAAGACAAACGGTATCACATTCCGTAGATGGTTGTTGTCCTGTAACCATCCTCTTGCAGACCTTATTGCATCAAAGATTGGCGATGGCTTCAAGAAGGATGCCATGAAGCTTGAAAAGCTTATGGATTTCATTGATGATGAAGAGACATTAAATGAACTTGAGGCTATCAAGATGGGCAAGAAAAAAGAGCTTGCTGCATACCTCAAGGAGCATGAAGGTGTTACAGTTGACGAAAACTCTATTTTTGACATCCAGGTTAAGAGACTTCACGAGTACAAACGTCAGCAGATGAATGCACTTTACATCATCCACAAGTACCTTGAGATCAAGGCTGGCAAAAAGCCTGTTCGCCCAATCACATTTATTTTTGGTGCTAAGGCAGCTCCAGCATATGTAATTGCACAGGATATTATTCACCTGATTCTTGTTATGCAGGAAATCGTTAATAACGATCCAGATGTTAGCCCATACATGAAGGTTGTTATGGTTGAAAACTATAACGTAAGCTATGCAGAGAGACTTATCCCTGCTTGTGATGTATCAGAGCAGATATCTCTTGCATCTAAGGAAGCATCTGGTACAAGTAACATGAAGTTCATGTTAAACGGTGCCGTAACACTTGGTACAGATGATGGTGCAAACGTTGAGATTCACGAGCTTGTTGGTGATGACAATATCTATATCTTTGGTGTTAAATCTGATGAAGTAATCGAGCACTACAAGAAGGCTGATTATGTTTCAAAGGATTACTACAAGAAGAGTAAGGTTATCAAGGAAGCAGTTGACTTCATCACAGGACCTCAAGCCCTTAAGGTAGGTCACAAGGAGAACCTTGAGAGACTTCAGAAAGAGCTTCTTAACAAAGACTGGTTCATGACACTTATTGATCTTGAAGATTATATCAAGGAAAAGGATCTTATCTTCGCTGATTATGAAAATCGCGATAAGTGGAAGAGAATGATGCTTACAAACATTGCAAATGCAGGCTTCTTCTCATCAGATAGAACTATAGGTGAGTACAACAGAGATATTTGGAAGCTGTAATATAAAAGGGGCTGTCGCTTTAGATGATTAGATCATCTGGGCGACGCCCTTTTTATATTAGTCATTAACAAAATCTTCTCTATATGGAGTGAATATATCAAGTAGTACGCCTTCTTCGAGACAAACACAGCCGTGGACAACGCTGTCAGTCTTTAGAAGAGTATCACCGGCTTCTACGATGTGTTTTTCACCATCTATTTCAAATTCAAATTTGCCGCTGACTACGTAGGTTATCTGTGTATGTGGGTGCTGATGCAGGGCACCTATAGCGCCTTTTTCAAAGCGATTTTCAACAGTCATGACATTTTCATTGTAGGCAAGAACTCGTCTTACAACACCATTACCCTGATCCTCAGCTTTGACATCCTTATAAAATACCCATCTATCGTTCTTCATTAAATATAATCCCTCAACTTTCTTTTGGATTTGGGTCTTGATTTAAAATGGCTTGTTTTTTACACTCATGAACTATATATTCAGGAGTGTGTACTCTTCAACTATCTGCCTTATCGTATTGTAGAGATGTGGCTTTAATTTATCCAGATCCACAGGATCATTGTAAATAATTGAACTGTAAGCTGTTGCACCTACGAGCTCTATAATAAGGAAAAGCATTATTTCAGGATCTCTGATTTCTGCATTTGCATTTTTAACCATCAGATTATAGATATACTCATAGTTTATATCTTCATCATCAATTGTTGTCTCAGAAAGAGCCTTCTTGAACACACCCCAGCTAAGATCCTTATACATAAAGGTCAAAAGAGGCTTGTTATTTTCCAGCTCATCCAGAATATGATTGACGATAAATACAAGGTCGTCTGCAAGATTTCTGTCTACATCATAGGCTTCAAGGGCTTTGTAAGCAGCTTCGAAGAGCTGACTGGATTTATGGGCGATAAGTCTGTTCCTGAGGTCATATTTATCTTTGAAATACAGGTAAAATGTGCCCTTTGCGACGCCTGCTTTTTCAGCAATATCTGCAATGGATGTTTTATTTATACCTTGTGATTGAAACAGTTCAAAGCCAGTATTTAACAAGGCTTCAAGCTTCTGCTTTTTGTTAGTATCCCATTTTCCCATAAAATAGGCCGCCTCCTTTATTAATACAACTTAAGTATATTTGATAATAAACCAGTTTGGCAATACTGTACTGAACGCAAGTCAATATTTTTTTGAAATAAAAATTCGTGCTAAAAAGCCTTTAAATATAAGATTTTAAAATTTTTGACCAAAATTCAGAATTTGGGTAATGACCAATGGTCATTATTGGAGTATAACAGATAATGAAAAAGAAATGACCACAAGTCATAAATGTTTGAGGAGGCAAATGAAAAATGGATAAACTATCCAGAGCAATAGTGAAATTAAAATTTCCTATTTTTATTATCAGCTTAGTGCTGTTAATACCAGCGTTTTTTGGATATGTGGGAACAAGAGTCAACTATGATATTCTGACATATCTGCCAGAGGATATCGAAACCATGCAGGGACAGGATATTCTGGTAGACCAGTTTGGTACTGGAGCATTTTCAATGTTCATAGTTGAAGGAATGGATACCAAAGATGTGGCAGAGCTCAAGGCTGAGATCGAAGAGGTTCCACATGTAGCAAAGGTGCTTTGGTATGACAGTTTTATGGACATAAGCGTTCCAATGGAAATGCTGCCTGATAATGTATATGAAGCATTTAACAGCGGCGATGCAACACTTATGTTTTTGATATTTGAAGAGACAACTTCTGCGGATGGCACAATGGAAGCAATTGAAGATATCCGTGCCATTGCAAATGAAAAATGTTTCCTTAGCGGTATGTCTGCAATCGTTACAGATACCAAGAACATGGCAGAGGCTGAAACTCCTATCTATGTAGGTATTGCAGTACTGCTTGCAACAATCGTTTTATCACTGACAATGGATTCCTTCCTTATACCGATTTTCTTTTTGTTAAGTATAGGAATTGCAATTCTTTATAACCTTGGAACTAATATCTTCCTCGGAGAAATATCATTTATTACACAGTCACTTAGTGCTGTATTACAGCTTGGTGTTACCCTGGATTATTCAATCTTTTTGTGGCACAGCTATCAGGAAGCTTTGGAAAAAAATCCTGAGGATAAAAATGAAGCAATGGCAGATGCCATAACAGCTACATTCCAGTCAGTAATCGGAAGCTCAATAACAACAGTAGCTGGTTTCGTTGCACTTTGCTTTATGAGCTTTAGAATTGGTCTGGACCTTGGAATCGTAATGGCCAAGGGTGTTGTATTTGGTGTTATTGGATGTATCACAGTACTTCCAAGCATGATTCTTATTTTTGACAAAGTTATTGAAAAGACCAAGCACAAACCACTTATGCCAGAGTTTGACAGAATTCCAAAGTGGATTGCTAATCACTATGCAGTTCTTGGCATATTGTTCCTGGCTCTTTTAGCACCAGCAATTTGGGGCTATAACAATACAGATGTTTATTATGATCTGGCTGAGACTCTTCCTGATTCACTTCCAAGTGTACAGGCCAATAAAGAACTTGATGCCAATTTTGACATGAACAATGCATACATGATTCTCGTGGATGCGGATATTGATACCAGCAGCATGAACCAGATGATTTCAGAGATCAAGGCTGTAGATGGTATTGAAAGCGTACTGGGACTTGATTCAATCGTTGGACCATATTTCCCGGAAGCTATGATTCCAGATGAAATCAAGGAAACACTTGAGAGCGATGATTACAAGATGCTCATGATCATGTCTGAATATAAGACAGCTTCTGATGAAATCAATGCTCAGATTGAGGCTGTTAATACTATTGTCAAAACTCATGATTCAGGAGCCATGGTTGTCGGTGAAGCTCCTTGTACAAAAGACCTTATCACTATTACAGATACAGACTTCAAGGTAGTTAGCTGGGTTTCAATTCTTGCAGTATTTTTTATCATTGCATTTGTACTTAAGTCTGGATCATTACCATTTATCCTTGTTGCAGTTATTGAGTTTGCTATTTTCATCAATATGGGAATACCTGCTTATACAGGAACAACAATACCTTTTATCTCATCAGTTGTAATCGGTACTATTCAGCTTGGTTCAACTGTAGACTATGCGATTCTTATGACTACAAGATATTGCAAGGAGCGTAAGGACGGACATAGCAAAAAGGAATCTACAACAATTGCACTTCAGACAAGTATGAAGTCGGTTATTGTCAGTGCACTTAGCTTTTTTTCAGCAACTTTTGGAGTTGGACTTATTTCAAGTATCGATATGATAGGTTCTCTGTGCAATCTTATGGCGAGGGGTGCGCTTATAAGTATGACAGTTGTTCTTCTTGTTCTTCCTGCAATGTATATGATCTTTGATCCTATTATTTGCAAGACAACAGTTGGAATGACAAAGCTTAAGAATCAGAAAAAAGACAATATTATTCAGATGCATCACGCAGCTTAAGTCACAGATGGGTGCAAATTTGGAAATTTAGAGAAAAACTTACTTATTGGGAATAGCTTTTTTTACATAGAAATATAAATT
>JAZRKG010000183.1:0-1919 GCA_045646185.1 Butyrivibrio sp. | reverse complement strand
TTTTATGCTTGTCATTTAACATGTCGTACATAAAAACAACTTCATCATGATTTTTATGAATGTCATTTATTACTGTATCAGAATATTCACTGATAGCTGATATCTTCTCATTGGTAAGCCTTTCGATAGCTCTTTCTGTCTTATTGATGCTATCTTCCATGGAATCATCTATCATATCTTCAATTTTATTTTTGGAATTTTCCAGAGCACGACGAACAGACTCATTGACCGCTTCATCAATAAGTCTTTGCTGTTCCTCATCAATATTTTTTCCTGCTGGAATTAGATAGCCCGCGATAATAAGGCCGAATCCGACAATAATAAGTAAGATTTCAGTAATACTCATACTTTCTCCCCCGTGTAACTATTACTATATCTTAAAATCAAAGCCTGAAGAAAGTCCAAGTTGTATAGGCCTGCCGTTTTTATCAATCATATTGCCTGCCATCTTTTCAAGTTCTTCTGCTGATTTTCCTGCAAAACCTTTACTAAGTTCATCTTCCTCTTTTTGCTTTTTTTCTTTTTTCTCTCCTTCGTCTCTGTAGTACTCGTTACTGCCCTTTTCCTTGGCATCAAACTTTTCTTCCTTTTTGTCGGTCTTATTGGTCTCATTTACGGAAGTAAGTTTTTCTTCGATTTCACGCGTAAACTGAGAGGCAAAATTATTCTGATCAACAGAAATTTTGCTTGCATCCTGTGCGCCATGTTGTGCTACATCGCTGGTACGCAGTACCGCTCCTTGTAAATCAATTCTGTTTATGGACATAGTCTGCCTCCTCTCCCCTAAAGAGTACTATGAGTCTATAACGAATCTAGTCTAACATCTCCATCTCTTATAATAAATTTACTATATTTAACAACTTTTTTCACTACCATTGATAATTCCCCAATAGTAACAATGGTACCCGGATATGCATTTTCTTCCACAACAACTTCAGCATTTCCAGTATCTGCAAGCTGCTCCTGAAGTGTTGTAAAGTTTTCAGTATCTTCCATTAATTTTTCATTAAGCTGCTTATTTGTAGCGATAAGCTGCTGTGCATATTTAAGCTGTTCAGGTGAAAACTTAACACCCTGCTTTACTTTTACTGTGATGCTCTCAAGTGTTGGCTTTATGCTGTCGATATTTTTCTGTGTTGCAGCAATAGACTTTTGAAGTTCTTTCAGTCTAACCTTTATTGTAGGATCTGCACCCACATCAATCTGTGTATTTGCTCCCATTTCGGAGCCAAGCACCTTGGCAGATATTCTATTGGTAGCGCTAACCTTTCCACCTGCAATAAAGCCTTTTTTACCGGATACATTAACTTCTGTTCCGGAAGCCACCGTAGAATGCATGATAGTCTCAGAAGTGATGCTACCAGACGCATGTACCTTGGCATTTTCAATAAACTTCGTAACAATGTTGCCGCCAGCCTCAATTTCGCCGCGGCCCATTCCGTTAATTCCTCTCTCTAGTATAACATCAGAACCGGCATTAATACTAGCACCTTCTACAGAACCTTTTACATGAACGTTGCCACCAGCATTTATACTAAAACCTGATGCTACATTTCCAACAACCTCAACGCTTCCTTCATAATCAATGTTTCCAGTAGACACATCAACATTCTGAAGGGTAAGCACATTAGAAACAGATACTTTGCCTTCTTTAACAGTGACATGTCCTGAAGCTCCTGCAGTTAAAGTCATCTTATCCTCAGAAAGAACTGTATTTTGTCCTGCTTTGATAAAAGTAGTCTTTACATTTCGTGGCTTTACCATTTCGCCATAGACATTTTTGCCCGGATCTCCGCGATCTTCCGGATGCAGAGTCACCAAAAGGTCACCCTCATTAACATTAGTTATGAGATTCAGGTGCTTATAATCAACGCTACCATCTTCGTTAAGAGTAGGTCTTGCGTGAAGATTCATTGTAA